>CALAMQ010000121.1 GCA_937925815.1 uncultured Granulosicoccaceae bacterium
CGTTTTCGAGCGCTGAACAATCGACCGTCGCATTGCGGTCACCAACGCTATATACTGTTTTTATATACAGTTATTTGGGGGTGAGGCCTTGAGCACTTCAACTGCAACAAGTCATGCCACGGCGATCAAAGGTCGCGGTGCGCTCAGCAACCGCGCGGGCCGGTTCGAGACGACCGAACGTGAAGCCACCGACGACGGCTGGTCACCTGCTGAATTGACTGACCACAGGACCTACTGGTTAGAAGACAACGCGAAGTCCGTCATCACCCGCAACCGCTCTCCGGACATCAGCTTTGATCGGTCAATCAATCCGTACCGAGGGTGTGAACACGGGTGCGTCTACTGCTTTGCTAGGCCGACCCATTGTTACCTTGGCCACTCAGCGGGACTCGACTTCGAGCGGATTCTCTACGCCAAACGTGATGCGGCGAGCTTGCTCGAAGGCGAACTGGCAAAGCCAAGCTACCGAGCAGCCCCGATCGCACTTGGCGTCAATACCGACGCGTACCAACCGTTGGAGAGAGAGCTGAAGATCACGCGGCAACTCCTACACGTGATGGTCGAAACCCGACACCCTGTGTACCTGATCACCAAATCGGCGTTGATCGAGCGAGACATTGACCTGCTGCAAGACTTGGCAAGCGAGAATCTCGTGTCTGTAGCCATCAGCATCACCAGCCAAGACACTGATTTAACACGCCGGCTCGAGCCGCGGGCAGCCTCACCACAAAGGCGGTTTCGCACGTTGCGCACGCTGTCGAATGCCGGCATACCCACCCGCTTGAGCCTTTCGCCCTTGATTCCAGCCCTCAACGAACCAGAAATTGAGAGCTTGGTGCAAACCGCGGCAGATTGCGGCGCGAGTGCAGCCCACTACATCTTACTGCGGCTGCCGCGCGAACTGCGCGAGGTGTTCTGCGAGTGGCTCGAGGCCCACTATCCGCTGCGATCCGAACGCGTATTGAAGGCGATCCGTTCAGTGCGTCCTCAGCAACATTCAGACGTGTTGAACGACACCCGTTTTGGCAGCCGCTTCACCGGTGAGGGACCGCGGGCAGAGCTGATTCAGCAGCGGTTTGAAGCGGCGTGTCGCCGCGCAGGTATCGCACAAAACGGCAAACTACCTACGTTGAATACTGCTGCATTCCAGCCACCGCAATACGGCAATCAGCTCGACTTATTCGGCCGCGCTTGAGCGACGACACGTCCAACGCAAAACCTGGACGCAAGCGTCCGGATGCTTAGACCCAGCCAGATTCTGCTTCTTCGCCCTGCCCAAGTGCAGCCCAACCGCGCGCGAGCCGCAGCATGTAGAAAATCCAGAAAGCGGCAAAGATAAAAATTGGCAGAACTGGGACTTTGTGCAAAATCAGACCGAGCGCCAAACCGCCCATCACAACAGTGACAAATCGAATTTGGAAATCAGTGTGAGATTGAAGCCAGGTGCCCGCCGTGGCAGAGCGACCCGAAAACAGTTGATAGATGCCCCACAGGGTGAACAGCGGCATAAAAAAGCCCAACGCAAACCACAAATAGTTTTTGTGCACAGCCTGCTTGATTGCCGGGTCAACTGAGGTCGTCATGTGTAGCTCTCTGCGTAGTGGGTTGGGTTGACCGCGCCATTCTAGCGCTACGCGCGGCACGCTGCACGACTATGCACGGCTCCGCCAGAGCACCAGCAACACAAGCAGGTATGCGGGCAACGCAAGCCAAAGCAGTACCTGCCATCCAACCACCACATGCAATGCGCCCGCCGCAAGCGCGCACACAGCAACCGAACTGAAGACCAAAAAATCGTTGGCGCCCTGTACGCGGGATTTTTCGAGCGGTTCGTAACACGTGGTCAATAGGCTGGTGCCGCCGACATAGAGAAAGTTCCAGCTCAACCCCAGAAACACAAGCGCACACCAAAAATGCCAAAAAGTTGACCCCGCCACAGCGACTGCAATGCACGCAAGGCCGGCTAACGCCCCGCCCGCAATGACCCTCTTGACGCCAAAACGATCAATCAACTTGCCTGTGAAAAATGACGGCAGGAACATCGCAACCACATGCGCTTGGATCACCCAAGCCACATCGGCAAAGGCAAATCCGGACACGGTCATCGCAAGCGGCGTCGCGGTCATGAGTAGAACCATCTGGGCAAAGCCCACCATCGCTGCGAGCACAGCGACACGCAACGCCGGCACCTTCCAAAGTTCCAGAAGCGGCCTGCCACCGGACTCGGCTGGCTGGTCTGCACGCCCAAGCCCACGCACCGTAGCCATAGACAGTGCAATCAATACATAGGTGAACGCAACCGCGATGAAGCTGCCGGCGAATGCATGGCCAATGACAGCATCACGCGTGAGCATGGCCACATTGGGCCCAATAAACGCGGCGATAACGCCGCCCGCGAGAACGTACGAAATGGCCCGATTTCGGGCGTCAGTCACCACTGATTCGACCGCCGCAAAGCGGTAAAAATTGCCAAAACCGTTGTGCACGCCGAACAGCGCAGTGCCAACGCAAAATAGCCAGAAATCGCCGTCGACAATGCCGACATAGGCAACGCAACCGCCAGCGGCCCCAACCACGGCCGCAGCCAAAAATCCGGCTTTGCGCCCTACGCGAGACATCACATACGACGCCGGTGCTGCGCATAACATGGTCGCCACGTGTTTGACCGCCGCGGGCAAGGTTGCGAGCACCGGGTCGCCAGCTAGGGCCAGTCCGACCAACGCCGCGCAGGCAACCACCAATGCATTGGTGCTCGTCATAAGTCCCTGACACAGGGACAGCGTCATTACAGTAGGTGTCAAAGCGCGGGACATGGGATCACTCGAAGGCAGAACGCTGCGGGCGGGCGCAAGCTTGCCCAAACGGTAACAAGCTGCGTGTGCGGGCGGATAACCCACCCAGTGGTAGGATGACAGATTATTCTCTGTGATCAGAGCGTGATTTAAATGAAGTCAAAGAAATTGCTGCTTGGCCTGGCGGCGCTGGTTCTCGTCGGCTTGGGTCTGGACCCGAATCAAGCACAGCGCTTGTTGTCGTTGGTCAGCGGCGAAAGCCAGACAACCACACTCAGTACATCGTCCAACACAGCGGCTTACAGTTCCGGCGAGAAATGGTCGGACACCTCACCTGCGATCAACCTGCACCACGTTTTTGATGGCGAAATCAATCGCAGTGGCAAGCCCACAGGATTTCATTCACGCCCCGGCGGCACCGACCCGTCGACAGCTCGCGTGGTCTCGGTACGCGACGGGCCGAACCGCCACGGTGTGTACACCGCCACCATCGCGGTTCGTGACGGTGGTCAGTGGAAGGAGAAGTTTTCGAGTTTCTTCCCAGACAGCATGTCTAAGGACGAGGTTATCGAAGCCGTGTTGACAGCCTATCGAGACAGCGACAATCCGCAAAGCCAACCCTGGCGCGGCGGCTCTGGCCTGGGCTTTGATATTCAGGGTTACACCTTGCGAGACGGTGACATCAACACCGCGTTTCCAGTGTACGAGAGGTAGCTATGAGGGCGATCGAGTTCTACCACAACGCATCAGGCGCCCCGATGGTTCGCGGCACCGACAGCGTGCTCGTGGCGTTTCTCTCGACAGACTGCCAAGGGTCCGAAGCCGTCATCGACGCAGTATTGGCTTTGACAACGGGCGACAGTCCATATGGTGAGTTTATTGGCAACGCGCACCAGATCGAAGTTGATCAATCGGGCGTCAAAATCGTCTCCCTCTACAATGACGACTCTGATCAAACGGACGCTCGACACCTCAGCACGACCCACTTCCGCGCCACCGTAGAGGCGTGGCGACGGTTTGTGACGACCGGGTAACACGCAGTTTACGCGCATCACCATGCGCCTGAGCTGGGGCGTTGAAGTCTCAATTTGCCGCAAAGACAGAGGTTCACAGACAAATTAATGTGTCCTATGACACATTGTAAGGCGCTGTATATGTTGAGGATGTACCAAAAAGGGTAACCTCAAATCTTGTCAATAGCGCCTAATTCGGCGCGGAGCGGTTATGGGTGGTCAATTGACAGTGTTACTAAAGAATCTGCGGACGGGTCTGCTGATCGTTGCGACCGCGGCGTTGGTCGGCTGCTCGTGGGTTGATGAAACCGGCAAACAAACCAACGAAAACCCAGAGATTTTGCTCGACCAAACCTTCCTCAGCTACGAAGAAGGCGACACCGTGCGGGTGTCAGTAGCAGACGACGACCCCATCTCAACACGCTTCGAACTCATTGACTCAGGACCTGCAGTCGCCGGTGCTTGCGGCAGCTTTTTCACCCCTATTGAAAGCGCTGAGACTCTCGAGGCCGCGTGCGTTGACTACCTCAGCGACGGGCAGTGCGCGATCGAATTCACGGCCACCGAAGAAGACGACAAAGTCTACACCGCAACAATCCCAGCGTTGACACAGTCACTGGCGCAACGTTATTTGGTCCACGTAGAAGACCGAACTGGTGCCTTTGATGAGCGCGAAGTGGACTTGTGCCTGGTGGCGGTCAACACCGAACCTGTGCCTGAGGATGACAGCTACCAAGTCGTCTACCGCGACACTCTCTCGACTGCAGATCAAACCTACAACGAGCAATGCCAACGCATCTCTGGCGATGGCGTGCTGCGCAATGACAACGACGACTTCGACGCCAACAGCGCATCCGCGTCAGGACCGGCTTGTTTGCGCGCAGAGTTGGTGAATGAACCCTACCCCGGATTTGAGCTTCGCGCCGGCGGCGGTTTCGATTTCACATCTGACGGCTCCGTGGCGCCAGGTGGCACACACACATTCGAATACCGCGCAAGCGATGGTGAGCTGAGCGCTCTCGCCACCGTTTCCATCCTTGTGACCGGCGAGAACAACCGGCCGACCATCGAAGACACCATTGAAGTACTCGGCACTGAAAACACCCCCGCCGACATCGATGTACTGAGCTTCGCCAACGACTCAGAAACACCTGACCAACTTTCAATCCGCTCCCTTACCGAGCCGAGCAACGGCAGCGCTGTGCAGACCTCAAACGGTGAGCAGGTGCGCTACACGCCGGCGCAAAACTTCTTCGGCGAAGACCGCTTCGACGTCACCATTGCAGACCCAGCGGGCTCGACTGCGACCGCCACCGTGATTGTGACCGTGCGCGAAATCAACGACCCACCCTTGGTTGATGTTCCAAGCTCACAATCAATCGTTGGCACTGGCAACATCACTGTCACGGCAACTGTTAGCGACTCAGAAACCACAGACCCACGGGCGCTCAACACAAGCATCACCAGCAGCAACGCCGCTGTTGCTACAGCCACCGTCGGCAATGCGATCGGTGGCGATGGCAGCGTGTCGATCACCATTGTGCCTCTATCAAACGGCAGCACCACACTGACTCTGTCGGTCACAGACCAACCCCTTGGCAACGGATTCCCTGCAGAGACAACGAGCGCCAGCTTTACCGTGCGCGTCACCGGTATCAACACCGAACCCACGGCGAACAACGACGCGATGACACTCGCGAGCGGCGCAACACAAAGCCTGAACATTTCTGCCAACGATTCGGACCCTGACGGGGATGCATTGCGGTTTTCGATCGTCAGCTCGGACGGCCTCGACGCGAACATCGGTGCGACATCTGGTGTATTGACAGTTACCGCACCCGCCACCAACAGCAACCTGTCACGCTCGATTGTCTACGAAGTCAGTGATGGCCGCGGCGGTACAGACAGAGCAACTGTCGCAGTCACTGTCACTGCCGCCGCAAACCAGCCGCCTGTTGCCGCCAATGACAGCATCACGCTTGCAAGCAGCGCCAGCGGCAATCTCAATGTCAGCACCAATGACAATGATCCAGACGGCGCCAACAGCGCAATGACCTACGTGTTGACCGATGACGGCGGCCTCAACGCCAACCTGACATCGGCCGGCGTACTTTCTGTCACCGCACCGGCAACCACAACCAACCAGAGCTACACCCTGAGCTACCGCGTCACCGATGCGCGCGCAGGCACCGACACCGCGACCGTCACGGTCAACGTCACAGCCGCCGCAAACCAACCGCCTGTTGCTGCCAATGACAGCATCACGCTTGCAAGCGGTGCCAGCGACAACCTCAATGTCAGCACCAATGACAACGACCCGGACGGTGCCAACAGCGCAATGACCTACGTGCTGACCAA
>CALAMQ010000122.1 GCA_937925815.1 uncultured Granulosicoccaceae bacterium
CCAAGCCCGACGCGGCACGCGCCTCAGCGCGTTCCATGATCGAGAAAGACGGTGTCGTCATGATCTCCGGTGGTTCCTCTTCAGGTGTTGCGGTTGCCGTTCAGGCGCTGTGCCAGGAAGCGGGCATCATCTTCATGGCCGGCCTCACGCACTCCAACGACACCACTGGTAAGGACAAGAAGGCGAACGGCTTCCGTCACTTCTTTAACTCTTACATGTCAGGTGCAGCCCTGGCCCCTGTGCTCGGTGCCAACTACGGCATGGACCGCAAGGCCTACCACCTCACAGCCGACTACAACTGGGGTTACACCACAGAAGAAGCGGTTCGTACGTCAACTGAAGCGATGGGTTGGGAGACTGTTGCTGCGGTCAAAACACCGTTGGCTCAGACTGACTTCTCGTCTTACATCACCCCGATCATGGCTTCTGGCGCAGACGTGCTGGTCCTGAACCACTACGGTGGAAACATGGTCAACTCGCTGACCAGCGCCGTCCAGTTCGGCCTGCGTGACGCGGTTGCTAACGGCAAGGACTTCCAGATCATCGTTCCGCTGTACTCTCGCCTGATGGCGAAAGGTGCTGGCAAGAACGTTGAAGGTATCTTCGGATCCACCAACTGGCACTGGTCATTGCCTGACGCGGGCTCTAAAGCCTTCACGCAATCATTCGGCACCAAGTACGGCTTCCCGCCGTCACAGGCCGCTCACACTTGCTACGTCCAGACGCTGCTCTACGCTGATGCCGTTGCACGTGCCGGCTCGTTCAACCCATGCGCTGTTGCAGAAGCCCTCGAAGGCTTCGAATTCGACGGCATGGGCAACGGCCCGACACTGTACCGCGCAGAAGATCACCAGTGCTTCAAAGACGTGCTGGTTGTGAAGGGTAAGGAAAACCCAGAAAACGACTTCGATTTGCTCGAGATCGTGGAAGTGACTCCTGTCAGCCAGGTCACGTACGACGCCTCCATTTTCGGTGGCGAGCTCGGTTCCTGTAACGCAGGTTAATCGCTGCTGTGCCCCGCACCTCTGGTGCGGGGCACATTTTTTTTGTGACACCCCAAGACACCGGGCACACGCGCCATTCGCGCGGTCCCTCCCACCAACCAGACTGTCCTGAGAGGGCCAGATGGACCAAATAATTCTTCAAGTACTCAATGGCCTAGACAAGGGCAGCGCCTACGCGCTGATCGCCCTTGGATTGACCTTGATTTTCGGCACCTTGGGCGTGGTGAATTTTGCCCACGGCGCGCTCTTTATGCTGGGCGCATTTTGCGCCGTCACGCTGAGCCGCATTCTCACCTTAAGTCACACCGTCATTGACGAATCGAAGAAGGATTTTCTCGGCAACCCGCTCAAAGTCGAGGTGCCGTATATACAAGACTGGTTCGGCGAAGCCGCCGGCGCCACAATCATCGACTGGGCAGTACCGCTGTCGATTCTCTTCGCCATCCCCATCATGATTTTGATTGGCGTGGTGATGGAACGCGGTTTAATCAAGCATTTCTACAAACGCCCACACGCGGACCAGATCCTCGTGACGTTTGGCCTCGCGATCGTGATTCAGGAAATCGTCAAATACTATTTTGGCGCCAATCAGATCCCGACCCCTGCCCCTGAAGCATTCATCGGTTCGTTCGATTTCGGTATGTTAATTGGACGCGACCCCGGTGCAATCATTTACCCCTATTGGCGGATTGTGTACTTCCTCTTCTCCGCGGTATTGATCATCGCTGTCTTTGCCTTTTTGCAATTCACCACGTTTGGCATGGTTGTGCGTGCTGGCATGGCCGACCGCGAGACCGTGGGCCTGCTCGGCATCAACATCGACCGCCGCTTCACCATCATGTTTGGCATTGCCGCGGCGGTGGCTGGACTCGCCGGCGTGATGTATACCCCGATCAACTCCCCCAACTACCACATGGGCATGGACTTCCTCGTGATCTCTTTTGTGGTGGTGGTTGTCGGTGGCATGGGATCGCTGGGCGGCGCTGTGCTCGCGGGTTTTGTGCTCGGCATACTCGAGAGCTTCGCATCGCTGCAAGCGGTGATCGAGGCGCTGCCAGGCATCAACCAAGTGGTCATTTATCTCGTGGCCATCATCATATTGCTGACCCGTCCTCGGGGCCTTCTCGGCCGTAAAGGCGTGATGGAGGACTGACTGTGTTTGGATTGGATAAAAAAGACACCGGCTTGTTGTTGATAGTCGCCGCCTTGGTCGCTTTCGCGCCCATTCTGTTAAATCCCTTTCCTGAGGGTTCAGCACTCGCGCAATTCAACGCTGGCTACCCGGATTTGATGCAACGCTTCGTGATCTTTGGCATCTTCGCGATCGGCTTCAATATCCTCTTCGGCCTCACGGGCTACCTCTCTTTTGGCCACGCGGCTTTTCTGGGAGTCGGTTCTTACGCTGGCGTGTGGATGCTGAAATTGCTCACGATCAACGTGATCCCGGCGATCATCATGTCAACGGTTGTCGCGGGGCTTTTCTCGATCCTGATCGGCTACATCTCGCTGCGGCGTTCGGGGATCTATTTCTCGATCCTCACCCTCGCCTTCGCGCAGATGTCATTTGCGCTGGCGGCCTCGGTGCTCACACCCATTACTGGCGGTGAGACAGGCTTGCAAACCGGACTCAATGATCCACGTATCTTCCCTGAGTTTCTCGGCGGCGGTGCCACAAGTGGTGGCAACATTCCGGCCCCCGAACTCTTCGGACTCGAAATGCGGGCCTCCTATGAACTCTCGGTCGGTGGCTGGCTCTGGACCTTCAACGCCGGCTACTACGTCTGCGCGATCATCATGCTGGTGGCCTTCTATATCTCCATCCGCATCTTCCGCTCGCCCTTTGGCATGATGCTGCGTGCGATTAAGTCCAATCAGCGCCGCCTCAACTACACCGGGCTCAACACCAAGCCCTACATGCTCGCCTGCTTTGTGATCAGCGGCATGTATGCGGGGCTCGCCGGTGGCTTGATGGTCTCAATGGACCCGCTTGCAGGCGCTGAGCGCATGCAGTGGACCGCGTCCGGCGAGGTGGTTCTCATGACCATCCTCGGCGGTGTGGGTACCTTGATCGGGCCTGTACTCGGCGCGGGCATGATCAAGTATTTCGAGAACATTTTTTCAAAGATCAACGACAACCTGCTGCATCAGTGGTTCGCGTTCATGCCCGACGGCATGGAAGACTTTGTGGTCGCAATCATCCATCCCTTCATCGGCAAGGGCTGGCACCTGACGCTTGGTCTGATGTTTATGTTGGTGGTGATTTTCTTGCCAGGTGGCCTGGTCGAAGGTGGCCAACGCCTCGGCAGCGTCTTCAAGCGCAAGAAAAAAGCCGATTCCAGCATCCACTCATCCACCGCAAACTGAGGCACGCTGACCATGGGCATCTTAGAAGTCAAAGGCGTCAACAAACGCTTCGGCGGTTTGCAGGCATTGGGTGATGTGAACCTCAATGTGGCCGAGAACAGCGTTCACGCAATTATCGGCCCCAACGGCGCGGGCAAGTCCACCCTGCTCAATTGCTTGGTTGGCATGCTGATACCGGACTCAGGCACCGTCACCTTCCAAGGTGAATCGGTGCTTGGCCGAAATCCGCACGAGATCAACCAGATGGGCATCAGCCGGGTCTTTCAAACGCCGGAAATCTTCAGTGATCTGAACGTGCTTGAGAACGTCATGATCCCCTGTTTTGCCAAACGCGATGGCGCGTTCGAGCTCAACGCCTGGGGCGCGGTACGCGGCCAAGCGGACATCCGCGACATGGCAGAGCAGATTCTGATCGACGTCAACATGCAGGACAAACGCCATGTCAATGCAGCCTCCTTGAGCCGCGGTGACAAGCGTCGGCTCGAGATGGCCATGTGCTTGGTGCAGCAACCCAAATTGTTGCTGCTCGACGAGCCAACAGCCGGCATGGCACGCGCCGACACCAACAACACCATCGACCTGCTCAAAGAAATCAAAGACAGCCGCGACATCACCATGGCGATTATTGAGCACGACATGCACGTGGTGTTTTCGCTCGCCGAGCGCATCACCGTCCTCGCCCAGGGAACACCACTGGTTGAAGAGACTCCGGAAAACATCAAAGGCCACCCGAAAGTGCGCGAAGCGTACCTTGGCGAAGCGCAGGTTTGAGGAAGCACAACGATGAGTGAACAAGTCGACAGCAACGAGAAAGGCAACGGCAAGACCCCCTTTTTCAGTCTGCGTGACATCCACGCCTATTACGGCGAGAGCTATATCGTCCAAGGTGTGAGTTTCGACATCAACGAGGGCGAAGTCCTCGCCCTGCTCGGGCGCAACGGCGCAGGCAAAACCTCGACCTTGCGCTCAATTGCGCGCACCGGAGACCCAGAGGTTCGCCAGGGAGAGATCTGGCTGAACGGCGAGCCTTTGCACAACATGAAAAGCCACGATGCAGCCCAGCGTGGTTTGCAACTCGTGCCCGAAGACCGCCGCATCATTCAGGGTCTGACCGTTGAAGAGAACCTTCAACTCGCGCAAATCAACCCGCCAATTGGCTGGTCGTTCGAGCAAATTTACGAGCTTTTCCCTCGCCTCGGTGAGCGACGCACGCAAGAGGGCACCACCCTCTCCGGCGGCGAGCAACAAATGCTGGCGGTCGCGCGTGCACTTGCCCGCGACGTGAAACTCTTGTTGCTTGATGAGCCTTACGAGGGGCTCGCACCGGTCATCGTGCAGGAGATTGAAAAGGTCATCAGCCAGATCCGCGAAATCGGTATCACCACCATCATCGTTGAACAAAACGCCGTGGCCGCGCTGAAACTTGCCGACCGCGCCGTGATCCTCGACACCGGGCACGTTGTCTACGACGGCAGCGCCAAAGCCGTGTTGAACGACGAAGCCCTGCGCAACGAGTACCTCGCAATCTAGCGCCGGCAACAACCCTCACAGATTTTGCAACACCCAGCATACAGCTGGGTGCGGCTGCCTTGCACCGACCGTTACGGCTCAACAACACCAGTTGTGGGGCCGGCTTTAGCCGGACGCATGCCTCAAAAAAAAGTGGGTGGTTGGTGGCCGACTGAAGTTGGGCGTGCAGGTGTGGCCGGCGAGGTGGGGCCGCCTAGGTGCGGCCGGCGAAGATTCTCCGACAACCCAAGCGCCTGCTCGACGTCATGCGTGAGCGGCTAAAGCCTCGCCTTCAGTTGAGCGCTACACCACCGCGACCCACGCCATCTGCTAGCATTCACGCCGACATACACACGGTGACGGCAAGCATGCACATCGAGCCCTTCGGCGTTGAAATCTGGATGAACGCGTGGGAGACGCGCTGTGAATGGAATCTCGCTGAGACCTGCGTTGACAGCTTGAGCCTGAACGCCCTGCTG
>CALAMQ010000123.1 GCA_937925815.1 uncultured Granulosicoccaceae bacterium
TGGGCTCGAAAACGCGGGTTCAGACGAGCTTTTCACGCCCCGCAACTACACTTGCAAAGCAGCCCACACACCGCCCTGGAGCGCCGTGAATCCCGCCCAACCTCGACTGCCATTCGCCATTGCACACCGTGGCGCGAGCGGATCAGCGCCAGAAAACACACTGGCTGCAATTCGCTTGGCCAACGCGCTCGGCGCGCGATGTATCGAGATTGACGCGTCAGTGACCGCAGACGACGTCGCCGTGCTGCACCACGACGACCGCATCGACCGCTGCTCAAGCGGCCAGGGACTGCTGCTCAGCCACACCGCCGACGCGCTCAGAGAGCTGGATTTTGGCGGTTGGTTTGACCCGCGCTTCGGTGGTGAACCGCTACCGAGGCTTGAGACCGTCAAGGCGCTGTGCGACGAGCTCAATCTCGGCTGCAACCTCGAAATCAAAACCACCGGCGGCTGGGACGAGCCGACCGCCCGCGCGGTGTGCGAGGTCGCAAGCGACTGGCCCAGAGACGTATCCCCGCTCGTGATATCGAGTTTCAGCGAGCGCGCGCTCAGCGTCGCGGCAACGCTGCTGCCCAGCATCCCGCGCAGCTTGCTTGTGGATATCCCACCAGAGAATTGGCAAGCGCGCCTCGACCAGACCACGAGCTCCGCGCTGCACTGCGCCGATACCCCGCTGCTCTGTGCAACGCGACTGCGGCCGATCATCGAGGCGGGCTACCCCGTGCGGGTCTACACCGTTGACGACCCCGACCGCGCCGCCGAACTCCAAGGCATGGGCGTTGAGAGCATCTTCACCAACCACCCCGAACGCTTTGTAACGCCAGGCTGATGCTTGCACCGGGGCGACAGGCAAACAACTTGCACACTCCTACCCACGTTTTTCGTCTTTCTTAAAGAGCCACTGGCCCCATGAGCATTGAGCAAATAATCGTACTGGCGATCGTCCAGGGTCTGACTGAGTTCCTGCCGGTATCGTCCTCTGGCCACTTGATCCTGATCCCAGCGCTGACCGACTGGGCCGACCAAGGCGTGGTGGTGGATGTGATGGTGCACGTTGGCTCGTTGCTCGCGGTCATCGCGTACTTCTGGAAAGACGTCTTGATGCTGCTGCGCGGCACCGGCCACATGCTGCGCCTGAACTGGACCGACGAAGCCTTGATGGCGGCCTACATCGCCGTGGCAACTGTGCCCGCACTTGCCTTTGGCGCAGGCCTGAAACTCACCGGTTTGTACGAGCAAATTCGTGGCGATGAAGTGGTCAAGCTGATTGCGTGGAACGCGATCATCTTCGGCGTGCTGTTGTATGTGGCTGACCTCGTTGGCCGACGCACCAAAGTCATGGAGAACATGACCATGTCGCCGGCACTGATCATCGGCATCGCGCAGGCCATGGCTTTGATCCCCGGCACCAGTCGCTCGGGCATCACCATGACCGCCGCCCGCTTTCTCGGCTTTGAACGCCCCGAAGCCGCGCGTTTTTCTTTCCTGCTTGGCATCCCCGCAATTGCGGCAGCCGGTGGCTTCACCGCCATCGAAGCCATCCAGCTCGAAGGCGCGCTGCCAGAAGGCGCGTTACTGGCCGCGGGCCTGACCTTTCTCGCAGCACTTGCCGCCATCGCGCTCTTGATGGCGCTAGTAAAGCGCTTCAGCTTCCTGCCCTTCCTAATCTACCGCCTCGCGCTCGCCGCCGTGCTCTTCGCACTCATTTATGAATGGGTGCCAGGTTGGAGCCTTGAGGGCATGCAGGGGTCCTAGAGTTCCCCACGCCGTATGCATCTACGCGACCTGCAAATACAACTAGGGATGGCCGACTGAAGTCGGCCCCACAGATCGGCCCCGCATTTCAGCCGTACGAGCCGTGCCCTGCCGGTCAGATCCGCAGCTGGCTTGCTGCTAGCGAGCCGCTAGCCGATGGGCTCTGCGGTTTTGGTTTCCGTCTTTGCCTCACGACTGAATGCGCTGTCGAGCTCGACCCATTTGGCGCGGGCGGTCTCCACGTTGCGCGCTTTGACATGCCCAAAACCCCTGATGTCATCAGGCACATCCGCCATCATGATGGCGGTGTCGAGCTTGTCTTGTGTTAGCCCCGCAGTGATGCGATCAAGCACCGCCTCGTATTCACTGATCAACGCTCGTTCCATGCGCCGCTCTTCGGTGTAACCCATCACATCCAAGGCCGTACCGCGCACGCGCTTAGCCTTCGCAAGCCAACCAAACACCTTCAGCACCCACGGCCCAAAACGCCGCTTGGTCGCAACGCCAGTCTCAGGATCGGGCCGACACAGAATCGGCGGCGCGAGATTGAAGCTCAGTTTGCCGCCGTCTTCAAACTGTTCCAACAGCGCTGTCTTAAAAGCAGGCGAGCTGTACAAGCGCGCGACTTCGTATTCGTCTTTGTAGCTCATGAGCTTGGCGAGCGACCGCGCAGCGGATTCGGTGAGCGCGGTGCTGCCGGTGCCAAGCGCGGCTTCGGCTTCCTGCACCCGCGCGATACGCGCGCGGTAACGCTCCGCCCAGGCCGCGTCTTGATACGCGGTTAGGTGTGAGGCCCTGTGCGCCACAATCTCCTCCACCGTGCGCGGGATCGAGGACTCACCAGCACGCGGCAACAACACGGCATCGAGCCGCGACGGGTCGTGCGCCACCACCCGCCCAAGGTTGAACGCGCGCTGATTAAAGGCCACCGCAACCCCGTTGATCTCAACCGCCTTCAAGAGCGCTGCCATGCTGATGGGCAACAAGCCTTTTTGCGCCGCAAACCCGAGCATCATGAGGTTCACAGCCACCGTGTCTCCGCAGAGCTCGCGCGCGAGCTGGGTGCCGTTGATGAGGTGGGTGCTTTCCTCACCGACGAGGCCAGCAACGCGCTCGTGAATCAAGCGCTCAGGCGGGCGGTTGGCGTCTTTGGGTTCAATCTGAAAAAACGCGGTCGGCGCGACTGATGAGTTGCCAACAAGCACACTGCGCCCAGTGCCGATAGCGCCGCTCGCCTCGGGCAAGAGCGCCGCCAACAAATCAAAGGCAAGCACCAAATCCGCCTCACCGCGCCCGACG
>CALAMQ010000124.1 GCA_937925815.1 uncultured Granulosicoccaceae bacterium
GGATCGAGACGCGGCATTGCTGTCGTCGCTGTCGGTAGAACACCCCTCCATAGAAGTGCACGAGCTCGACGTGCTCGACCGAGACGCGATCACGGCGATGAGCCAGTCGATTGAGGGTCTCGACGGCCTATTCAATTGCGCGGGCTGCGTAGTGGACGGCACGGTGCTCGACACCACAGCGAGCGATTGGGCCGCCAGCATGAACCTCAACGTGATGTCGATGGTGCACATGCTCGAAGCCTTCCTGCCGGGTATGTTGCAGCGCGCAGAGGACGTTGGTACGGCGTCAGTACTGAACATGGCGTCTATGGCGTCTTCTATTAAAGGCTTCACGCGTCGTGCCGCCTACGGCACCACCAAAGCGGCAGTGATTGGGTTGACCAAAGCCGTTGCAGCCGACCACGTGCAACAGCGTTTGCGCTGTAACGCCTTGTGCCCCGGCACTGTCGACACGCCTTCGCTGCGCGGACGCATTGCGAGTGCCGCTGATCCAATTCAAGCTGAGAAGAATTTTATCGCGCGGCAGCCGATGGGGCGCTTGGCCACGGTTGACGATGTGTCGCCGCTCGTGGTGTACCTCTTGTCCGATGCCAGTGCCTTCGTGACTGGGCAGGCGGTCTCTGTCGACGGCGGAGTCACGATCTAAGATGGCCCGCGTGGACGCCCATTGTCACCTCTGGCAACTTGCGCGCGGTGACTACGCATGGCTCGTGGACGGGCCGGCCGCGCTCGACAGCCTGCGACGTGATTTTCAGTTAGCTGACCTCGAACCGCTGCTCGACGCCGCTGGCATTGAAAGCGTTGTGCTCGTCCAAGCTGCCGCCACCGAAGCCGAAACCGATTTTTTGCTGTCGATAGCCGATGAATCGTCGCGTGTGGTGGGGGTAGTGGGTTGGGTTGACGTGGCATCTGAGGCGGCAGTCCAGCGCTTGCACGCCTGGGCTGAACACCCGGCATTTCGCGGAATTCGGCCGATGCTGCAGGACATAGAAGACACCAACTGGTTGCTTGACCAAAGCCACTCAGCGGTGTGGGAGGCTTGCGTTGAACTCGGTCTGAGCTTGGATGCATTAGTGCAGCCAAGGCACTTGCCGATGTTGGAGCGGTTTTGCGCGGCACACCCTGCATTGCAAGTGATTATCGACCACGCCGCCAAACCTGCCGCTGCTCTCAGCGGTGACCAGGGCGCGTGGTCAACGTGGCGCGATGGCATGACCTTGCTGGCACAGCATCCGGGGGTGTGCTGCAAGGTGTCTGGGCTGGTGACAGAGCTACCCGATCCAAATCCGGAAGAGGCCGTGGCCGCCTTAGAGCACACTTTGTACGATTTGATCAATGCCTTTGGTTGTGAGCGATTGCTGTGGGGATCAGATTGGCCAGTGCTCACTTTGGTGTCTGATTACCCAGAGTGGGGTCGGATTACGGATACCCTACTTCAGTATTTGAATGACGATGAGCGCGAGGCAGTGCTCGGTGGCAATGCCAGTCGCGTCTACCGATTGGAGGTCACTGTATGAGTGCCTTGGTCTCGATGACCGGCATCGGTAAACAATTTCCCGGTGTGCGCGCATTACACGATGCGCGCTTTGAATTGTTAGCCGGCGAAGTCCATGCCTTGATGGGTGAGAACGGCGCCGGCAAGTCGACCTTGATGAAAGTGCTGTCTGGTGTCTACCAACGGGACGAGGGCACAGTGTCTGTTGACGGTGTGGCGGTGGTCTTTGATGGGCCTCGCGCCGCGCAAGATGCCGGTATCGGAATTATTCACCAGGAATTGAGCCTGATGAATGACCTGACTGTTGCGCAAAATATTTTCATCGGCCGTGAGCCACGCTTGCGTTTTGGGCGACTTGATGATGTCGCGCTCAACCGCAACGCGAGCGCGATTTTCGAGAGCATGAATATCGGGATGGACCCAACCGCCGTTGTTGGGTCTCTGACCATCGCCCGTCAGCAAATTGTTGAGGTGGCCAAGGCGCTCTCGTACAACAGCCGTGTGTTGGTGATGGATGAGCCAACCGCCGCCCTCAATGACGCCGAAATCGCGGAGCTGTTTCGTGTCATCGAGCGGCTCAAGAACGAAGGCGTCGGCATCATCTATATCAGCCATAAGATGGATGAACTCAAGCGCATTGCTGACCGTGTCACGGTTATGCGAGATGGCGAAACCGTCGGCACAGTTGACGCCGCCGGCACGTCGGTGAGTGACATCATTTCAATGATGGTCGGGCGCGAGTTGCAAGAAGAGCGCGTCGAGATTCCAGACTTGGCGTCAGCGCCGGTCGCACTAGAGGTCAATGGTCTCTCCCGCGGGCGTGCCATTCAGGACGTGAGTTTCAGCGTAAAACGCGGCGAGATTCTCGGGTTTGCCGGGCTTATGGGCGCTGGGCGTACAGAAGTTGCGCGCGCTATTTTCGGTGCGGACCCGCTTGAATCGGGCCGCATCGCCGTAGATGGCAAAACCGTAGACATAAAGTCGCCTCGAGACGCCGTGGCACTTGGCATCGGTTATCTCTCTGAAGACCGTAAACACTTTGGCATCGACACTGAGATGACGGTCAGGGCCAACGTTGCCATGGCCACGATGTCAGCTTTCAGCGGTGCAATGGGCGTGATGAATGAAGCGGCGATGTCGGAGCGAGCCAAGCATTTTATAGAGCGGCTAGACATTCGCACACCGGGAGATACCCAACCTGTTCGGCTGCTATCGGGTGGCAATCAACAGAAAGTGGTTATCGCAAAGTGGCTGATGCGCGACTGCAACGTATTGATTTTTGATGAGCCAACCCGTGGCATTGATGTTGGCGCGAAATCAGAGATTTACAAGCTGTTAACCGAGCTCGCGGCACAGGGCCGCGCGATTATTGTGATTTCATCCGAGCTGCCGGAAGTCTTGCGGCTCAGTCACCGCATCGCGGTGATGTGCGAGGGCCGCCTGACCGGCGTGTTGCCCGGTGGAATGGCAACACAAGAAGACATTATGGCACTTGCCACACAACGGGATTCGGACGGGACTGCGTTTCATGGCCAGGAGACGGCGTAGATGAGTACAGAGACAGTGGATTCAGGAAAACGGTCGGTTGGTGAGCTGATCTCGTCCGTGGCACAGCAAAAATTGTTGGCGTTTGCCGGGCTGATTGTATTACTCGTGGGCTTTTCTCTGGCGTCGCCCAATTTTATGCAAACCGCGAACATGATCGCGATATTGCAGGCGACTTCGGTCAACGGTGTGCTCGCGATAGCGGCGACGCTTGTGATCATCGCCGGTGGTATCGACTTGTCGGTCGGTACATTGATGACTTTTTGCTCGGTCATTGCCGGTGTGATTTTGACCTACTGGGGTTTGCCGATGTATATCGGCGTACCTGGCGCGCTGCTCGCGGGTGTGGCCAGTGGCGCCTTCACAGGCCTTTTGATTGCGCGCTTTCGGATACCGCCGTTCATTGCCACGCTTGGCATGATGCTGGTGTTTAAGGGGCTGTCTCTCGCAATTTCTGGTGCACGCCCCATCTACTTCAACGACACCCCTGGTTTCGATCTGATCTCGCGCGGGTCGTTGATTGGATACTTTGTGCCAAGCCTGCCGATTCCAAACGGAGTGTTGATTTTGTTTGTCGTGGCAATTGCCACAAGCTATATCCTCACACGCACTGTGTTGGGGCGCTTTACTTTTGCACTTGGCAGTAATGAAGAGGCGTTGCGGTTGTCCGGTGTGGACATCAATCGCTGGAAAATGTACGTCTATTCACTCGCCGGCGGCATCTGTGGTGTCGCTGGGATCTTGCTCGCATCGCGCATCAACTCTGCCCAACCCGCAATCGGGCAGGGCTATGAACTTGATGCCATTGCAGCAGTGGTGATTGGTGGCACCTCTCTCAAAGGCGGTCAGGGCACCATGCTCGGCACCATTATCGGTGCGTTGATTATCAGCGTCGTGGCCAATGGCCTGCGCATTTTGTCAGTGCCTCAGGAATGGCAGATCGTGGTCACTGGCACCATCATCATCGTCGCGGTTTATCTCGATATTTTGCGCAGACGCGGTTAGCGAATTTGAGCCGTCGTGCAGCCACGGCGGTTCTCACTCGGTCGAAAGACCAAATACGGAAGACATTCCCAAGAGGAGAAGAAGGCATGTTCACAAGACGCACACTCGTGGCAGCGCTCGGGGCGAGCTTGCTCGCAGGCTACTCGACGCTGTCTCTCGCAGAAGACAAACCCTATGTGGCATTGGTGTCAAAGGGCTTCCAACACCAGTTCTGGCAGGCGGTGAAAATCGGAGCTGAGCAGGCGGCGGAAGAATTCAATGTCACAGTTACATTTGAAGGTCCAGACGGGGAAGGTGCCGTAGACCGTCAGCTCGACATGATTTCAGCTGCGCTCTCGAAAAAACCCGCAGCGATTGCGATTGCCGCCATCGACAGTCAGGCAACCGTGCCACTCTTGCGTGATGCAGAGGCGGCTGGCATCCCGGTCATCGCCTTTGATTCGGGTGTTGACAGCGACATTCCGATCACCAACGCCTCAACGGACAACCTCGCGTCTGCCGCTCTCGCTGCTGACAAGCTCGTTGAGTTAATCGGTGGCGCGGGCAAGGTCGCTGTTGTGTCATTTGACCAAACCAGCCAGACCGGCATCCAACGCCGCGACGGTTTTGTGGATCAGATTGATTCGGCGTACCCGGACGTTGAGATTGTCGCCATTGAATACGGCGGCGGTGACCACCTGCGCTCAGCTGAGATCACCAAGACACTTTTGCTGGCCCACCCAGATCTCAATGGCATCTTTGGCACCAACGAAGGCTCTGCCATCGGTGTTGCCCTTGGCAAACAAGAGGCGGGTAGCGACGTTGTGGTGATTGGCTACGACTCTGGCGCTGCACAGATCGCGGCAGTTCGTGACGGCACCATCGCGGGCGCTATCACACAGAACCCAGTTGGCATTGGTTACCACTCTGTGGAAGCAGCTGTGAAGACGTTGAACGGTGAGACCGTGCCTGCGCACATTGACACGGGCTTCTATTACTACGACGCGTCCAACATCGATGATCCAACCATTGCGGCAGTTCTTTACGACTGAGTCCGTCCCAGCGATGTCGGCCCGGTCAATTGACCGGGTCGATTTGCCAGTTAACTTAATGAAAGCAACACCATGAAGTTATTGCGATATGGCGCGCCGGGCGATGAGAAGCCCGGTATTCTCGACACCGATGGCCGCGTGCGCGATCTCTCCAGCGTTATCGAAGATATTGCCGGTGACACCCTGACACCGAGTGGACTCGCGGCGCTGCGTGAGATTGATCCCCACACGCTGCCAGTGGTGCAGGGCGAGCCACAGAAAGACTTTCGCCTCGGCCCCTGTGTTGGGCGCACGGGCAAGTTTATTTGTATTGGCCTCAACTACGCCGACCACGCGGCTGAAACCGGCGCGAGCATCCCACCTGAGCCCGTGATTTTTGGCAAGTGGACCTCGGCGATTGTCGGGCCTGATGATGACGTGCAGATCCCACGGGGTTCGGTTAAAACCGATTGGGAAGTTGAACTCGGTGTGGTGATCGGTGCGCCGGGTTGCAATATTGACGAAGCTGACGCGCTCTCGCATGTGGCGGGTTATTGTGTGATCAATGATGTGTCAGAGCGCGAGTTCCAGCTCGAGCGTGCTGGCACCTGGGACAAGGGCAAAGGCTGCGACACCTTTGGTCCGACCGGCCCGTATTTAGTGACGCCGGATGAAGCCGGTGACATCGACAAATTGGCGTTGTGGTGCGAAGTTGATGGCGTTCGCTACCAGGACGGCAACACCTCGACCATGGTGTACAAGGTGCCGCATTTAATCGCTTACTGCTCGCGCTTTATGAGCTTGCAGCCGGGCGATATCATCTCAACTGGCACGCCGCCTGGCGTGGGCATGGGGCAAACCCCCCAGCTCTACCTCAAAGGCGGCGAGACCATGCGCCTTGGTATTGATGGCCTCGGCGTGCAGACCCAGCGTGTGCTCGGGGCGGTATCGTGAGTACCATCACAGGCTTTCGCACGCTCGACGTGCGCTTTCCAACGTCCGATAACCTCGACGGCTCGGACGCGATGAACCCCGACCCGGACTATTCCGCTGCGTACGTGGTGTTGGAGACTGACGGTGATCACAGTGGCCACGGCCTGACTTTTACCATTGGGCGCGGCAATGAATTGTGTGTCGCCGCGATCAACGCGCTGGCACCGCGTGTTGTTGGTATGACGCTCGAAGAGATCACGGCTGACATGGGGGCTTTTTGGCGCCACGTCACATCTGACAGCCAACTGCGTTGGGTCGGACCGGACAAGGGCGTGATGCACCTGGCAACCGGCGCGGTGGTGAACGCCGTCTGGGA
Organism: uncultured Granulosicoccaceae bacterium; assembly: GCA_937925815.1. GTDB lineage: Bacteria > Pseudomonadota > Gammaproteobacteria > CALCKW01 > CALCKW01 > CALCKW01. Next base: position 6,365 of record CALAMQ010000124.1, read on the forward strand.
TTTGTGGGCGCGCGCGGAGGGCAAGCCGCTGTGGCAGTTGGTGGCTGACATGACGCCTGAAGAGTTGGTGCGGTGCATCGACTTTCGCTACCTCACCGACTGCATCACACCCGAGTGGGCAACGGAATTTTTGACCGCTCAGTCCGAGCACAAGTCTGAGCGCATCGCGCAACTCAAAGCTGGCGGGTATCCGTGCTACACCACCTCAGCTGGCTGGCTTGGCTAC
>CALAMQ010000125.1 GCA_937925815.1 uncultured Granulosicoccaceae bacterium
GGTGCCGGGCAACCGTTGCTGTCAAACGGCTCGCTCACCATTGACCCAGCCGACAGGACAGCCGAGCACAACGGCCGCCCGGTAGACCTCACAGGCAAAGAATACCGTCTGCTTCACGCGCTCTTGATCTCGCCGGGCCGCATCTACTCGCGCGAAGAGCTCGAATCCAAGGTCTACACCTGGAACGAGGAAGTCAGCAGCAATGCTGTTGAAGTCTTGATCCACAGCTTGCGAAAGAAAACCGACAAGGCCGCGATCAAGAACGTGCGGGGCCTTGGCTGGATGGTGCCCAAAGCATGATCCTCGAGCGCGCCATACCAACCGCCCTCCTGCGCCGACTGTTCGACACCACCGAGCACCCACAGCTCGCGCGGCGCTTGCGGTTGGCGCTTTTTATCACGTTGTTTGCGGTGTTGATTCTCGCGACGATTGCAGCCGCCCTGACCGCCTACTTTGAAGCGAGCAAGACCCAGGACGAGACCTTGCTGTCCATCGGCCATTTGGTTGAGACCAATCAAATCGGAACCATTACCGACGACGATGTCTTTGACGATGACGACTTCGACGACAGCGCGGTGCGGATCTGGGAGTTCGGCCGCGAGACCCGCCGCAGTATCCGCGTACGCCGCACCCTGCGCGAGGGTTTTCACACGGTGCACGAGGGCGACGACTTCTGGCGACTCTACATCACCCGCCCCAACCGCAGCGGCCAGCGTTTCACCGTGGCGCAAAAACGCAGCGTCAGCGCAGAACTCGCCGGCAACAGCGCCTGGAACACCGCACTGCCGCTGATTGTGTTGTTTCTGTTCACGCCGGTGTTGGTCACGTGGATTGTCAGGCACAGCTTCAAACCGCTGAACGCACTCGCCAATGAAGTCGAACAGAGCGACTCCTTGCAACTTGATTTTGACAACCGCGACACCATCCCCGCCGAGCTGTTGCCGTTTATCGATGCCATCGACAACTTGCTCGACAAAAACGCCGCCTTCAACGCACGCCAGCGCCGTTTCATTGCCGACGCCGCGCATGAACTGCGCACCCCCATCACCGCGCTGTCGCTGCAAATCGAGAACGTTCAATCTGCCAGAGACGGCAACCAGAAAGCCGAGCGTGAAGCCCTGCTCGCGCACAGTGTGCAACGCTTGCAGCGCTTGGTTGGACAACTGCTGGACCTCGCGCGCGTGCAGTCGAGCGACCATCCAGCGCTCCACGTGACGCGCTTGGACGACCTCATCAAAGAACAGATCAGTGAGTTCATCCCGCTCGCCGAGCAAAAGGACATCGCGCTTGGCGTCTCGCAACTCGACGCGCTCTCCGTACAAGACAACCACCACCAACTGCAGCACCTGGTGCGCAACGCCCTGTCAAACGCGATCAAGTTTGCGCCAAACGGGGGTGAGGTGGATCTCGCGCTGCACCGCGACGGCAGCAACGCGGTGTTCAGCGTCACCGACAACGGACCGGGCGTTCCAGAGCACACGCTCGCGCGCTTACACGAGCCGTTCTTCCGCACCGACGAGCACGCAAGCGGCTTGGGTGCAGGTCTCGGGCTTGCCATATGCATCGAAATCGCCGAGCGCCACAACGGCACGCTGGCGTTGAGCAATGTGGAACCGACAGGCTTTCGCTTTGAAGCGCGCCTGCCGGTTAGTTCTTAGAGGGTGCCAAACTGAAGTCTGACCTACAGGGAAATAGTGGTACCCGGTTCAAGTACGCTGACAAATTGTTTGTTTCCGGCGTTACCACTCAATCGGCTTGCCTTCGAAATCAAAAAAGCCGCCACTGTCCTCGGGGCTGAGGGTGTCAATGACATCAAGCAACTGCCCGGCTGCAACCTCTGGCGTTGCAGTGTAGCGCCCGCGCGCATAACGTCGCGTGAGCGCAGTCTCCACCGTACCCGGGTGCAGGGCTGCAATAATGACGTCAGGGTGGCTGCGGCCCGCCTCAATCGCCGCACACCTGAGGATTTGATTTAGCGCGGCCTTGCTTGCGCGGTAGCTGACCCAACCGCCTAGCCGGTTGTCTCCAATGCTGCCGATCCGCGCAGACAAACTCACAAACACAGCGCGATTGTCTGCCGCCAGTTGTGGCACCAGGTGCTTCAACAACAGCGCCGGGCCAAGTGCGTTGACCGCAAAGCTCCGCGCCATGTGCTCCGCCCGAACCTCCTTGAACGCTTTCTCCGGCCGTTCACCGTCGACATCGAGAATGCCGGTTGCGTCAATCACCGTATCGAGCCTCACGCCTGCGGGCAGCAACCCACCAACGGCCGCCACCACACTCTGTTCATCCGTGATGTCGAGTCCGTCGTCGCGGCGGCTGAGCATCAACACGGTTTCCGGCGGCCGGCGAGCGCGCAAGGCCTGCGCCAAGGCGCCGCCAAGGCCACCGCTCGCGCCAATCACCAATGCGCAGGTGGGTGCTGTCATGCCTGTTGATTCCCTTTGATGCGTTCTGGCAGCCGCGCTGCTAAGAAGCCATCGCGAAAGCGGCTGCGATTGCGTATGCTGGCAGGTTTTGCGGGCTCAACACCGATGGTATCACTCCCTAAAATTGCCGTAGTCGGCGCCGGTGTCGCCGGCATCACCGCCGCATCACAGCTTCACGCCGCGGGCTTCCCCGTCACACTCTTTGACAAGAGCCGCGGCCTTGGCGGCAGGCTCGCCACGCGGCGCTGGCCAACTGGCGTCGCCTTTGACCACGGCGCGCCCTACTTCGGCGCCGACGACGCGGCCTTCAAGGCCGCACTAGAGGCGTCCAAGGCTGCAACCACCTGGCAGCCTCGGGTACAAGGCACAAAAACCGGCGACATGTGGGTGGGCAACCCGCGTATGAACGCTTGGCTCAAAGACGCAGCCACGGGGATCAACACCAAGCTCAACACCACCATCAGCGGCATCACCGCAAATGCCGAGCGCTGGACGTTGTCCGTCGACAAACGCAAGGCCGTCGTGGATGCCGATATCGTGGTGCTGGCCACGCCGTCGCCACAGGCCGCACAGCTCGCAGCGGAAGACACTGAATTGGCCGCTCGGTTGGATGCCATCACCTACACCCCGGTTTGGACAATCCTGCTCTCACTCAACGACCACAACGCCATACCCTGTGACGTGATTGCAGACACCCCAGCCGACAGCCCACTCGCGTGGCTCGGGCGCAACGCGGGCAAACCGGGTCGCGATGTCGATAACACCGGCTGGGTTGCGCACGCACGCGCCGAATGGAGCGCGGAGAACCTGGAAATCACCACCGATGCCGCCATCGCTAAACTCGCGCCGGCCGTAATCACCGCACTCGGCTGCACACGCGAGGCCGTTCAAAAGACCCAAGCGCACCGCTGGCGCTACGCCAACGTCAGCCAATCGGCCGGCGAGCCATACCTGCAAAATGCCAAAGGCTCACTGTTCGCCATTGGCGACGGCTGCCTCGGCGGCGGCGTCGAAGGCGCATACCAAAGCGGCGATGCCCTCGCCAAAATGTTGATCGCAGCACACACAGAGGCCTGACCAACGACCGTGAGGTCGGCTCCAACCGACCTCACCATCCACCCTGTTGTGCTGGTGGGCTGCCTAGGTTTTGATCGGCTGCATGATTCAAACATCTGCGATGACGTCAGGGCATGCGTTCGGCTGAAGCCAAACCCACCGGGTCTGGTGCAAACCGGATTCCCACAAATCGCGTGCCCCACTGTAGGGCCGTTGGGGCCGCCTAGGTTTTAATCGGTCGCATGATTCAAACATCCGCGATGACCTCTGGGCATGTGTTCGGCTAAAGCCAAACCCACAGGTTTAAATACGAGGTTGATTTCAATCACGCGCCAGACTGTGCTTGTAGGGCTGATTTCAATCGGCCGCATGATTCAAACATCTGCGATGACCTCTGGGCATGTGTTCGGCTGAAGCCAAACCCACCGGGTCAGCTGCGAACCGGATTTCAATCAACCGCCTGACCCGGTGTTGGGCCGGTGGGGCCGCCTAGGTGGGGCCGCCTAGGTGGGGCCGCCTAGGTGGGGCCGCCTAGGTGGGGCCGCCTAGGTGGGGCCGCCTAGGTGCGGCCGGCGAGGTGGGGCCGCCCAGGTGCGGGCGGCGAAGATTCGCTTACACCCAAGCGACTGCTCGACGTCATGCGTTAGCGGCTAACGCCTTGCCTTCAGTTGAGCGCTACACCACCGCGACCCACGCCATCTGCTAGCATCCACGCCGACATACACACGGTGACGGCAAGCATGCACATCGAGCCCTTCGGCGTTGAAATCTGGATGAACGCGTGGGAGACGCGCTGTGAATGGAATCTCGCTGAGACCTGCGTTGACAGCTTGAGCCTGAACGCCCTGCTG
>CALAMQ010000126.1 GCA_937925815.1 uncultured Granulosicoccaceae bacterium
AGGCGGTTCTGACAGTCACTTACATGTATTGCAGGCAAGGCACTATGCTAAAAATAGGCAGAGTTATCTCAGAAACCCCGCCCATTTTGGCGTTTACTTTCTGTTCATGTTCACGGCGCGTGATTGATCTAGCGCCGCATCCAGTCGTCCATCCGTTGTTGCTCGCGCCTGGCTTCTTCCTCTCGATCCCATCGAAGCTGCTCTTCGCGGCGATCATCTTCAAGCTGGTGAAGCCTGACTTGTTCTGCGTCGCGTGTCGTCTGGTCGCGCTCTGCGCTCTCACGCGCAATACGCTCGTTCTCTTCGCGCCGCTGCTGTGGGCTTTTGCCCGAAAATCCCGACTTTAATGCACTGAATAAACCCATGTGCTTTCACTCCCTTGGTTCTGTGTAGTCACTGTGCACGCTTTCTGCGCCAATTGCGCAGTGGGTTCGCACACACTATTTGCCGTCCGGTGCGCTATAAATCTGAGCCTTGAAACCCGCTTGGTTGAGAAGAGACTGCGTTCTGCTCAACAACACCTGGTGCGTTGCGACAGGTAGCTTCGCTTCGCCCATCTCGGGCAGAGCCGACCAAAGCGCCTTTTCCGTGCGGTAGCTGAACAATTCTATCTCGCCGGGTATAACGTGCTCGTCCGCTTGCTCTAGAGTCAGCTCAACGGTCCGCTTTGCAGCGTCCCAGAGCTGCTTGTCTAGGTTGATCAGTAGCGCCGCGATGTGGCGCGGCACTGTCATCTTGCCGCGCCGTGGGTGAATCGCTCCGGTGCACCAGTAGTCCACGGTGCGCTCACTTACGCCGCCTGCGGACGCAACCCAAGCGCGACCCAACCCGAGGTATTCCAGTCTTGCTGTGAACTCTGCTGGTCTCATCTTGTGTCACCGCCGTGTATACGACTTGCGTCTGTTGTCGCATGAATGGTGGCTCGCAGCCGAGAATTCACTATAAGCGTCGCCATATTTGCTCGCAACAATAGTGAAGCCAACTCGGCCACAAATTCGATATACTGATATTGCAAGCCGCTGAATCTCGATTCAGCTACCACCCGCAGGGGACTCGTTCCCCTCCGGGCAGCGGTGTCCCCTTTTTTTTGGAGACACCCATGACAACTAGTACAGACGCTCTTTATCAGTTAGAAGCCCCACACGTGCTCTCGGTAGACGAAAAGCAGGTGTTGTACGAAGCGACGTGCATTCTTGAGAAGCTTGTCCGGCTAAATCCCGTCGAGGTTTGCAGTCCGCAAACCGTTGCCGACTACCTCACGCATTTGGTTGCAAGCGAGGAGCAGGAGCTGTTTTTCGCGCTTTGGCTCGACACTCGGCACCGGCTGATTACGACGGAAAAGCTGTTTGTCGGCACTCTCGATTGCTGTTCGGTTTACCCGCGCGAAGTGGTCAAATCGGCGCTCGCTGCAAATGCCGCCGCCGTGGTTTTTGCGCACAATCACCCGAGTGGTGACGCCGAGCCATCGCGCGCGGACATCGACATCACGCGTCGCTTGAACGAAGCGCTCAAGCTGGTCAGTGTTCGCACGCTTGACCATTTTGTGGTGGCGAAGGGGCGTGGTCACACTTCGCTCGCGGAGCGTAACCTTCTGTGAAAGACACTATATTTGGCTCACTACGGTGAGCCTTTTTTTTGTGTGTCATCTTATGTGTCTCGCCAACATATCAGCACACGAATACTTAACGTTGAACGTCTGCACTGCCCCATTGTCTTGTTACAGGTCTGGCTATTGCACGCATTTTGTCACCTCTATCCAAACGGCACTGCACCCATGCACAAACTGACTAAAGTGATCGACCGCGAAGTGATGGAGCGACCCAATCGGCTGTTTGCCGGGTTGGCGATCACGCTCGGCGCACTCGCGTTCTCTCCCGCCAATCCCATCGCGGTGCCGATGGTTTTTATGGCGCTGGTGTGTCTCGCGATGATCCAGCCACACCACCGCTGATCGGCAGAAACCCCACTCGTTGCTTGCCGCCGAGCAGGTGCTCGGCTCGACGCTGTGCATCGAGTTCACACTCGAAGGTCTCGATTCTCACTCTACCGGCTTCGCCGTGCTGACCCCATTCGACGATCACTGAGCAGTGCCCGAAAAGCTGCGGCTGCACTTGGAGGGCATAGAACCGAACGGCCCCGCTCTCGCCCTCTCGGACGAGGTAGTGCTGACAGTTGCCGCATGGCGATTCGCTGTCGTTAAAGGTCAATGACCTGCCAGTTCTCAAGGAACGTGTTGTCGGTGTCCCGAAACACACGCATCGACGAGTCCTTGCGCGCGCTGCCGTCGCGCTTTGTGCCGGCGAGCCACTGCGCGTGGCTCGCCTTGACCGTCTCGGCGACGATCTGACTCGGCACGATGTGAAAACGCGGACGGTCTCCGATATCGGCGAGTGCGACAAACACGTAGTAGTGGTTTGGAGCGTGGAAGTCCTCGGCCTTCTTCCCGGTCATCCATTTGGCTGACCCGTCGCTGTTGGTTTTCACTTGAAACGATGCTGACTTCAACCCGTCTGCCGAGGACGCGAGGATGTCCACGCCACGGCTGTTGCGCAGCGTGATCGAGGCCAGGTGGCCTCGCATCGTGAGTTCGGCTGCAACCAGGTACTCGCCTGCGACGCCGACCAGATTTGGTTCGAGCTTGTGCTTACCGCCCAAGGTAGACCACCGTGATCGCCTCGCGCTCGTGGCCTAATTCTCTTGAGACAGTCAGCCGCGCGAACTGGTCGCGCTCGCGTTGCTCGTCGGTCAGTTGCTTCGCTGTCGGCCCGCCTTTGGCGGGACACTTGAACCCGGCCAGCTCCTCGAAACGGTTTTGCGCGTACAGGTGCCGCGCACCGTGGGTGCGCCCGAGGCCGACCGTTTCCATCTGTCGCTCGAACAATTTGAGGTGTGTTGCGTAGGACTTGTGTGCGGGGATCATCGACCCGTTCCCGGCCAACGCCCGTGCCCGGTCCAGAGTGGCGCGCTGCGACTCGGTTCGCACCGGGACATCGCGCGGCTTGCCGCCCTTTGTCCACGACCCTTTGAGGCTGATCAGGTTGCCTTTGTCAGCGAACGACGGACAGAACTTCATCGCCTCCTCACGGCGCAAGCCGAACTCGGCTTGCAGCTCGGCGGCGAGCCGGACGTGTGGGTCAGGGATCGCATCGAGCGCGTCGCGCTCGAACTCGACCGAGCGGTCTTCGTTGGTTGAAAAGGCGCGCTGCGGGATGCCATACGCGTCATTCTCGGGCCGGATAAAACGGTCATTTCCTGACACTCGAGCGACCCATCGGAGATCCGCCATGCGGTTCTTGATGGTCGCAACGGCGAGGTCGTTTTGCCGCCAATGTGCGACCAGCGCATCGACGTGTTTCGGCTTCAAGTTGTCGGCGTTCTTGATGCCTTTGAAGCCGAGCGAGTGCAGAGTATTGGCGCAAAGGTTGAGCGAACGCCTGCGAAAATTGTGCGTTGCAAAAGAACCGTCTTGATGGTTGTCGCACAGGGTTTTGAATGACCAATTCAGACTACGCACTCGCCCCATCTCCCTCACGTCGAACACGGCAATGACCCGATCCTGGGCGGCGCAGCCGCACAGGATGAAGACCCATTCCAGCCGCGCGACACAACGGCGTTGTCTCGCGCGTCGCTCGGTGTGCGAGAAAAAAACGCACCCCTCGCTCTTGCAGACCTGGGGATCGTCTCGCGGCCGCGAGACGTTATCCCCATACCGGCGTAGCCCGCCAAAAGGCGGAGCCGGTTTGTGGATAACGTCGTCCACCCAGTCTCCAGCGCCCTCAAAGTGGGCACTGAATGATTGGTGAAAATGGTTCGCTCGATAGACCACTCAAGCATGTGTTGAGTGTTTATGCCCAACGCTGCTGAGCAGCGCCCCCGGTTACGGGATAGGACAAGAGTGGTCGGGCCTTTTGGCTCCGTGTGCGTGAACTCTGTTGAGTAATACACACGACACTAGATCACGAGCTATTCATTTTCTGACTCCATTTTCAACACAAGATGAAGACGGAATCGTGCCCCTTTCGGGACTCGATCCCGTCAGGGGAAACCGAGGAAATCGCCACACGCGCCGCCTTGGCTGCACTCAGGGCCGTTGGCCCATCATGTCGTTTCTTCGGTGTCGGGGCAGATCAGCAGTGCTGATTTGCCCCGTCGAGAAGGTCGCCGCACGTCTCGCCTAAGCGAGACTCAAGGCCAATGGCCTATCACGGTTTCCCCCTCGATCACGGGACCGATCAGCGTGCTGATCGTTGTCCCGCTTGTGCGCCGTAGGCGCGATCTTCGGACATGATTGTAGGCCAGCCAGTGGCTGTCCTTCAATCTTGTCCTTCGATATCGCTGGCATCGCCAGCAATTACGCGGCCTGCGGGTCCGCGTCCCTACCGTGTATAGGTACCCGCTAGGGACGCGAGCCTGCGGCCACGCGCGCACCGCACCACCGAATGGACCCATTGGAAGTCACCAATCGGCCCTCTCGTCGCTGCTCCTCATCCGGCTCATCTCCGCTATTCAAGCGGACCCTTCACCTGCCCAACCGCTCATCTTCATGCGGGCACATGAACCCTTCGCTCGAACCACATAGCGACCCACGAGTTAACAGGATGCGCTTTCGACACGTCACCCCTGTCGCTCACACTCCTCTCCAATCATCGCAACCCAAGACCACAAGCGACGTTGACCACAGCGCTTCGCTTTTTGGACGAGCTTCGCTATGGCGTGGACAACGCCGCTGTTTGCCCGACCCCGTCGCAGACCTCGGTTCGCACCGAGCGCGAGGCCGGCATCAATCGACAGTGCACAAAGTTACAAATGTAATTACTGATTCATTCGGGTTTGACAACCCGGATCACACTGGCGTAGGTTGATCGTGCATGAAGCCGATTCGTCGGCATTCCCAACGGGGACTGGTTCCCCGTTGGGGGACCGGTCCCTTTTTATTTTTCCTTTGGAGATATGAAAATGGCTGGTCAAAAACCGAAATACGATGTGTGCGTCAAGCGTGTTGACAGTGACAAAACAGTCAATGTCGGCGCAGCATGGGTTCACAAAGATGGGAGTGTTATCAACATCAAGTTGGACATGACCGTCGCCGCAAGTGAGCTTGTGCTGTTTGAGCGCAAAGACAAGCCAGTGTCGGATTGAGGTAAGGCCCGGTGTGTTTCGACACACTGGGCTTTTTTTTAGGGGGTGTGATGCTTGGCATAAGGCGGGTGAGACATTGGCTTTTTGGTGCGCCGCACAATACGCGGGCTGCACCATCCCCCGCCTTTGATCGCGTTTGGCAAAACGTCTCCCTGAGCAAGCGCGACTACAA
>CALAMQ010000127.1 GCA_937925815.1 uncultured Granulosicoccaceae bacterium
GGCACTGCGCTCGCCTACATCGTGTTTTTCACGCTTATGGCGCGAGCGGGTGCGAGCAACGTGATGCTGGTAACGCTGCTTATCCCGGTTTCGGCGTTGGTGTTGGGCAACGTCTTTCTGGCCGAAGTGGTGTACCGTCGAGAAGTGTTGGGCGCAATCGTGATTGCGCTCGGGCTGCTCTTTATTGACGGCCGAGTGATTGACCGTTTGCGGCGGCGTTCGCGCTGAAGCGGCGGCGCGTCAGCGCAGCAAAACCGCCGAGGCGAGTCCAAGAAAAGACGCGAATCCCACAACGTCGGTGACGGTTGTCAGCACCACGCTGCCGGCCAGGGCTGGGTCAACACCAAAGCGGCGAAGCAGTGTCGGCACGGCAACCCCGGCTGCGGTGGCGGCGGTCATGTTTATCACTAGCGCGGCACCGATGATCAGGCCAAGTTGCAGGTCGTCGAACCACAGGTAGGTGATCACCGCGAAAATACTTGCCCACAAGGTGCCGTTGAGCAGGCCGACCCACACTTCCTTTGCAAGCAGCCAGCGCAGGTTGTGCGATGACAGTTGCCCAAGCGCCTGCCCGCGAATCACAAGCGTCAGTGTCTGACTGCCGGCAATGCCGCCCATGCTCGCAACCACGGGATTCAAAATGGCCAGCGCGACGATCTCGTCCAACGCAACGTCGAAGCGGCCGATGACCCAGGCCGCGAGCAGGGCGGTCAGCAGGTTGATCCCAAGCCACACTGCGCGCCGACGGCTTGCGTTGATCACAGAGCCGAAGAGATCTTCCTCGGTTGAGACACCCGCGAGGCTGTACATTTGTTGATCAGCTTCGTCGCGCATGGCGTCGACAACGTCGTCGATGGTGATCCGGCCGAGCAACCGTCGCTCGCGATCCACCACCGCCGCTGAGACGAGGTCGCGTTCTTCAAATTGGCGAATGACCTCGTGCTGGTCGGTTTCAACCGGGATCGGCTCGACATCCAGTCGCATCACGTCGGAGACGCGTTTGTCGGAATCGTTGCTGAGCAGCCGGCGGATCGGCAGCACGCCGAGGTAGTGGTCAAAGCGGTCCACCACGATCAGGCGGTCTGTATGGCGTGGAATTTCGCCTTTGAGCCGCAGGTAGCGCAGCACCACGTCGAGCGTCACGTCCGCACGCACGGTCACCACGTCAAGGTCCATCAAACCGCCGGCGGTGTCCTCTGGCCAAGACAGCACAGACTCCAGGCGTTGCCGGTTTTGCTTGTCCATGCCGGCGAGCACCTCGGGCAGGGCCGCCTCTGGCAGGCCTTGCAGGACGTCGGCGATATCGTCGACTTCGAGGTGTTGGATCGCTTGGAGCAGGTCGTCTGAGCCAAGCTTTTGGACCAGCGTGTCGCGCGACTCGTCGTTGAGTTCAATCAGCACGTCGCCTGCGAGGGCGTCGTCCAGCAACTGCCAGACAATCAAGCGGCGGCGCTCGGGGATGCCCTCGAGGACGTTTGCAATTTCTGCCGGGTGCATACCCTGCAAGGTGGCGCGCGCCGTGTCTGCTTCACCGCTCTCGAGCACCGCTTGCAGCGCGCCAATTTCGAATCGGCTGTCAGAGTCGGATATGGTGTGCTGCATCAGGGCTGCCCGGTTGCACCGCGGTTAGGCGAAGTGTACCGCGTCGACGCTGTGCGATGTATGACTACGCGGTTAGCGATTTTGAAGGCACAGTGTCAGAGCTGTATATCAAGATCACTGTTCATGGCCTTGAGCAAATCACTGCGTTTTTTGGCGTCAGTCGCGCGCACAAAAGCCAGCGCTTTGGGGCGCAGGTCTTTTAGGCGGCTGTTCAGGATGACCTGTTTTGCCGCGAGCAAACTGTTGACTGGCATGGAAAAATCACGCAGCCCCAGGCCCAAAAGCAACCGGATAAACCGCGGTTCCCCCGCCATCTCACCGCACAAGGACACCGGAATATTGCGTTTGTTGCCCGCATCAATTGATGCTTTGACCAGCATCAGCACAGCTGGATGCAAGGGGTCATAGAGGTAGTTGACGTGATCGTCGATGCGGTCGATGGCGAGCGTGTATTGAATGAGGTCGTTGGTGCCAATTGAGAGAAAATCGAGCTCAGCTGCAAACTGGTCAGCGGCAATTGCGGCAGCGGGTACCTCGATCATGCCGCCTAGGCGGTAGGTGTCGCCAATCTTGTACCCCTCGGCAACCAGCGCGTCCCGCGTCTGGTTGATCAGTGCGCGTGTCTGACGTACTTCTTCCAAGCTGGTCAGCATGGGCAGCAAGATGTTGACATGGCCTTTGGTCGAGGCGCGCAAAATGGCGCGCAACTGCGGGATGAACAGCGCCGGTTCTTTGAGCGAGCGCCGGATGCCACGCAAGCCGAGTGCGGGGTTGTGCGCGAGCGGTCCCTGCACCGCTGAGGCTTCTTTGTCAGCGCCTAAATCAACTGTGCGAATTGTCAGCGGCGCGCCGCGCAAGGCGCGCAGGATGCGGGTGTAGTTTCGGTAGTGCTCGTCTTCCGTTGGGATATCGTCGCGGTTCATGTACAGGAACTCGGTACGGTATAGCCCGACCCCGACGGCATTGGCGCGCTTGAGTGCTTTGATGTCGTCGTCTATTTCAATGTTGGCGTAGAGGCCAATTTTCTCACCGCTGCGTGCCTTGGCTGGCGCGTCGCGCAGCGCCTCGAGCGATTTCGCGGCGCGGCGTTGCTCGCGTTGGCGCTTGCGGTAATCACCGAGGCTTTTGTCGTCTGGTGCGGCCGCGACCAAGCCGTTGGAGCCGTCGATCAACAACGGCTCGCCGTCTAGGATGTAGCGCCTGGCATCGTGCACGCCGACTATTGCCGGAATGCCAAGCGAGCGCGCGAGGATGGCGGTGTGTGAAAGGTGCCCACCGGTCTCAGTGATGAAGCCTGCGACGCCCTGGGTTTGCATGTGCACAGTGTCGGCGGGGGTGAGATCGTCCGCGACCACAATCACGCCCTGCCAATCCGAGGTCTGGATATCTTCACTGAGCGCCTTGCCGCTTTGTAGCGCGCGCAACACCGAGTCGACGACGTGGTTGATGTCGTTCTTGCGTGTGGCGAGGTAGGGGTCTTCCATCGCCTCGAACACCTCAATGATGCTCTCGCGGTGGGTGTGAACAGCCCACTCGGCTGTGACCAATTGGTCTTTGATGATGTCTTTGGGCCGGCCGACGAAAGCGTCGTCGGCGAGCATCAGCAAATGGGTTTCGATGAACGCGCGGATGTCGGACGTGGCGGACTCGGGGATGTTCTCTTGGACTGCGGTGAGTTCGCGCGTGGCGGTTTTGATCGCGCGCTGAAAGCGCCGGATTTCGTTGCTGACTTGCCCGCGCTCAATGGGCGTCTCGCGCACTTCGCCAAAGTCGCGCTGCAGTATGCGCGCAGTCGCAATACCAATACCCCGCGATACGCCAATGCCGTTGAACATCAGGCTCACGGGCGGCGGCTCCCGGCTGTGCGTGCTCGCATCATTCCTCTTCGCCGAAGCGGTCGTTGATGAGGTCAATCACGCCGTCGAGTGCTTCGACTTCGTCTTCGCCCTCGGCGGTCACGGTCACGGTTGCACCTTTACTCGCCGCGAGCATCATTACGCCCATGATGCTCTTTGCCGAAACCGTTTGGCCGTTGCGATCGATGGTGATGTCAGATGAAAAAGTGGCCGCGGTCTTGACCAGCTTGGCGGCGGCTCGGGCGTGCAGGCCGAGCTTGTTGATGATGTCGACGGTGGCGCGTTGCATGACAGGTGTGTCCCCGTTTTTGGACGCTGAAGTTCAGCCGATTTCTCGGTGGCGCACTGAGACGGTGTGCCCCAATAGCCGGAAGGCTGCTGCGAGCTTTTCAACCATGTAGACGCTGCGGTGGCGCCCGCCTGTGCAACCGATGGAAATCGTGAGGTAGGCGCGTCCCTCTGATTCGAAATGTGGCACAAAGCGTCGCAGAAATTCGTCAATGGACTGATACATTTCAGCGACTGTCTCGTGTTCCTCAAGGAAGTCGATGATCGGCTGGTCGCGGCCGTCGAGCGGTCGCAAGTTCACCTGCCAGTGTGGGTTTGGCAGGCAGCGGATATCGAAGGCGAAATCAGTGTCGAGTGGCGTGCCGTGCTTGTAACCAAATGACTGGAAGAGAATGGCCATGCCGTCGCCGCGAGTTTTGACAATGCGGTCGCGCATGTGTTGTCGCAACTGGTGCAGATTGGTCGACGTGGTATCGATGAAAGTGTCGGCAAGTTGAGAGATAGGTTCGAGCACCCGCCGCTCTTCGTGGATGGCCTGCACCAATGGGCGATCTTGTCGCGTCATGGGGTGGCGACGGCGGGTTTCGTTGAAACGCCGCACCAAGGTGTCGAGGTCGGTCTGGAGGAACACCACTTGGACCGAGTCGACCTGTTTGCGCACCTTGGTCAAAATTTCGGGAAAATCTTGTAGGCTGTCGGCGTCACTGGAGCGCGCATCAACACCAATGGCAACGTTTTGGTGGAGCTCGGCGTGCGTGGTGGAGATTCGCTCGATCAATTCTGGGATCAGTGAGATCGGCAGATTGTCGACGCAATAGAATCCCTCGTCCTCAAGCGTGTGCAGCGCGACGGTTTTACCCGAGCCGCTCTGGCCACTGACGATTAAACACCTCATCCATCATCTCGCATCATAAGACGCTGTCTCTCTTGCAAGTCTTCAGCCGCGTAGACACCTTTGGCCATGAGCAAGTAGTTTCGCACAGCGGCCTCTACCAACACAGCCAGATTTCGCCCAGGTGCCACCGGAAGTGTGATTTCGGTGATGTCGACGCCGAGAAAATCGCACACCCGGCGTTTGCCTTCAAGCCGGTCAATGTCGCTGAGACTCTCGGCGTCAAATTGTTTGAGGTCAACTATCAGCTGAAGCGGCATATCGTGTCGGGTGGCGGCGTCGCCATACATTTTCTGCACATTGAGAATGCCGAGGCCACGGACTTCCAGAAAGTCCACAAGCACATCTGGGCACTCGCCCAAGACGCTGCCGTCAGGCTGGCGCGTGAACTGGGGGGCGTCATCTGCCACCAGCGCGTGACCGCGGCTGATCAATTCGAGTGCCAGTTCGCTCTTGCCGATGCTCGGTTTGCCGGTCAGCAACACGCCAGTGCCGAGCACATCGAGAAAAACGCCGTGCGCCACCGTGCGCCGCGCTTGTTGTCTGGCGAGGCTGTCTTGTATTTCTTGTAAAACGTCGGCTGCGCTGTGATCTGACAGCAGCACTGCGGTGTCGCCAGCGAGCGACTCCACACCGTCAGCTGGTGCCAGGCCGTCGCTGTAGATCACCAACACGCAAGGGTCGGCGAACAAAGGCTGCAACGGGTAGCGTTCAGCCGCATCGCCATGTAGGGCTTCGTAGGCGCTGGGGTTGACGATGTGAATGGTGCTGGGTGCGAGTGGGTTGTAGAGCCTTGCGGTATCTGGACCGGCGTGCTCAAAGTCGACGTCAGCGTGTGCAGACTCACCACAGATCCATTGCAGCGCGAGTGGGTCGCTCAGGGTGTTTAGCAGTTTGGCGAGTCGCACGCTGCCCACTGTCAGGCGGTTGCCGCGGCGCTGTCGCTCGATGGGAAGGCTGTGAGCAAGGCCAAGACGTCGTCGGGTGTGGGCGCTTTGCGGATGGCCTCGCACAGCGACGCGTCGCTCAGGTGTGTTGCCAAGGTCGCCAAGATTTGCAGGTGCGCTTCGTCGGCGTCTTCTGGCACCAGTAAGCCTACGAGCAAATCGACTGGCGCTTCGTCGATGGCGTCAAAATCAATGCCTTCGGAGAGCGTAATCAGTGCGGCACAAGGGGCCGAGAGGCCGGGCACGCGGCCGTGTGGAATGGCGATACCGTGGCCAAGTCCAGTGGAACCGAGTCGCTCGCGCGTACACAGGCGGTCAAAAACGGTACGCTCGGGCAGTTCAGGGTCCACGCCTGACAGCAGCTGGGCCAAGTGCTCCAGTGCGCGCTTCTTACTGGTTGTATCCGCTGCGCACACGATGCGGGATGCGTCGAGCAGTTCGCTGAAGGTCATAGGTTTTTCCGATCGCCAAGAGGTGTCGCGCGTCGGAGCGTGCAGAGCGTTGGGCTCTGCGCGTTCAGCCGGCCGGCCCGCTGTGGCAAGGGTGGCGATTACACAGCGGGCGCGGTCGGGCGTCAAGTGTGACCGGCTTTTGAACCGGTCACCTGGGCGCTACTCGCCCAGAATCTGTTGCTCGATTCGTTCCTTTTCCCGCTTGTGGTGGTCTTTTAATTTCTCTTTGTACTTGATGAGTTGCCTGTCGAGCTTGTCCGTCATGGTGTCAATTGCCGCGTACATGTTCTCACCGGTGTTATCTGCGTAGAGCGTGGCGCCGCTGACGTGGGCCGTTGCCTCGGCCTTTTGGCGCTGTTTTTCGACGGTGAGGGTGACGTGAATGTCGGTGACGTTGTCAAAGTGGCGCTCGAGCTTGTGAATTTTCTCACCGACGTAGTGGTTCATCGAATCCGTGACATCAACATGGTGGCCTGCGACAGTTAAATTCATGTGCAACTCCTGATTTGTGTGATGGGATTGAAGGCCGCCGGGCGGCGACGGTGCGCTATGCGCGCGTTGATAGCTGTGCGAAACGCACAAAAAAAGCCGCCTTTCCCCGCGCGAAGGGCGGGAAAGAGGCGGCTTTGAGGGGTTAGGTGTCTTGTATTCAGTGCAAACGCTTCCGTTCATTTGAAGGCGGTATCGCCATGGACTCTCGGTATTTCGCGATGGTCCTGCGCGCGACTTTGATGCCGTCAGCGACCAAGGTATTCGCAATCTTGCTGTCGCTCAAGGGCTGGCTGCCGCTTTCGCTGGCGACAAGCTTGCGAATCATCGCGCGAATGGCGGTGGCCGAGCACTCACCGCCGTCGGCGGTGGAGACGTGAGATGAGAAGAAAAACTTGAATTCGTGGATGCCACGCGGCGTGTGCATGTACTTCTGCGTGGTGACGCGAGAGATGGTGGATTCGTGCATGCCGAGCTGTTCGGCGATGTCGCGCAGAACCAGCGGCTTC
The DNA here is from genome assembly GCA_937925815.1 of uncultured Granulosicoccaceae bacterium. Lineage (GTDB taxonomy): Bacteria > Pseudomonadota > Gammaproteobacteria > CALCKW01 > CALCKW01 > CALCKW01. The sequence goes on from CALAMQ010000127.1 coordinate 7,036, forward strand.
ATCGACATTTCGCCGTGTTCGAAGTACTCGCGCTGGTGTTCAACGATGGCCGTGGCCACGCGCAGCAGGGTCTCGTTGCGGCTCTGCAGGCTCTTGATGAACCAGCGAGCTTCCTGCAAGTGGTTGCGGATAAAGGTGTTGTCGTCGCTCTTGTCTGCACGTTTGACCAAACTCGCATACATCGCATTGATACCCAATTTGGGTGCGATTTCCGGGTTTAGTTCCACTTTCCAGACGCTGCGGTCGCGGCGTACGAGGACGTCGGGGACGACGTAGTGGGTTCTGTCGGCAGAGATCTGCGATCCCGGGCGGGGATTGACCTGGCGGATCAATTCGATCACTTCGGTCAGTTCGATGTCGTTGATGCGCAATTCACGGCGAATTTTTGACAGCTCGTGGCTCGCGAGGCGCTTCAAGTGATGTTTAACCACTGTCAGGGCGTTGTCACGGGTCTGCGATTGCGGTAGTTGTTCGAGTTGCACGTATATGCACTCGCCGGCGTCGCGCGCACCACAGCCAATCGGGTCGAGACGGTGGATGTAGTGCAGCACAGACTCAATTTCGTCAGTGGTTGCGGCGGTTGGGCCAACCCACTCGTCGGTGCTGAAGATGTCGGCGAGATCGAGTGTCAAATAGCCTGAGTCGTCGATGGACTCGATGATCGCGGCACCAATTTGGTGCTCGCGCTCGCTGAGCTTGCTCAGGTAGAGCTGTTCGAGCAGGTGGTCCTGAAGTGTTGCGCCGCTGCCAGCATGGAACTCGGTGAAGTCGCGGTCGCTGTCTTCGCCGCGGCCCAGTGGGGTGGAGAAGCTTGGCTCGTAGACGTCTTCCCAGGCGCTATCGACTGGCAGGTCGTCTGGCATTTGCTCGCTTTCGACTGCTTCAACTGTCGCCGTGTTGTCAAAGCCTTCGAGCTCGTCAAAGCGGTCGTCGGCTGGTTCGGTGACGATTTCGGTTGGGCTGTCGCCGTCAGAGGCGTTGGCGCCTTCGAGCTCGAGTTCGCGTGCCTCAGAGCGAGACTGTGCCGTCTCCAGGCTTTCGTTTGCCGCCTCGGGGGCTGCGTTCTCGCGCTCGGCGTTGTCGTTTTCACCTTCGACCTCGAGCAGCGGGTTGCTCTCCAGCGCCTCTTGTATCTCCGCCTGAAGTTCCAGGGTGGAGAGCTGCAACAAGCGGATGGCCTGTTGCAGTTGTGGGGTCATGGCCAAAGATTGGCCGAGTTTGAGCTGGAGCGCTTGTTTCATGTTGTTGTGCATCCCTTGTCGGGCCGTCAGCGCCGTGGCGCTATGTGGAGGCCGTGTCAATTTCAGCGTCCGTTCGAGCCAACAGTTGACTGTGTTGGCGCCGATCTGACACTTACCAGAAGCCCGTTACGGGGCAGGTACGAGGGAAAGTATGGTCTGGAATACGCACTCAGCAAAGGCGAAGTGCCAAAAATAGACATTTCTGAACAGTGTGCGTCACATTCAGATAATTAGGCAATAATATTGGCACGCTAAGTGCTAATTATTTATCAGATTCGAAAATCTTTGCCCAGATAGACATCTTTTACCTGGGCGTTGTCGAGAATCTCCTCAGGCGAGCCCTCCGCCATCACTGATCCCCCTCCCAAGATGTATGCCCGTTCGCAGATGCCGAGTGTCTCGCGCACATTGTGATCCGTGATCAACACCCCGATACCCCGATCCCGCAAATGGCGAATGATGCGCTGTATCTCGCCCACTGAAATTGGATCCACGCCCGCAAACGGTTCGTCGAGCAAAATGAATCGGGGCTCCATAGCAAGCGCGCGGGCGATCTCGACCCGCCGGCGTTCCCCACCGGACAGCGCGATACCGTCGCTGTCGCGAATGTGTTGAATTTGCAGCTCGTCGAGCAGGGACTCGAGCATGCTCGCGCGCTCGTCGGCTGACAACGAACGGCGAAGTTGCAGCATCGCGCGGATGTTGTCGGCAACCGACAACTTTCTAAACACCGACGCTTCTTGTGGCAGGTAACCGATACCGAGTTCGGCGCGCCGATGTACCGGCAGGTCGGTCAGAATGTGGTCATCGAGCGAGACTTCGCCCGCGTCGGCTTTCACGAGACCCGCGATCATATAGAAGCAGGTGGTTTTACCGGCGCCGTTCGGGCCGAGCAAGCCAACGATTTCACCTGAGTGCACCGTCAAGCTCGCGTCGGTGACAACCTGGCGTCGCTTGTAGGCCTTGCGCAAGTTCTTTGCGTGAAGCGTCGCCATCAGTTGCCGCTGGGCTGGACGGTGGGGTCAATGGTGACACGCACGCGTGTGGTGTCGCCGCTGAGCGCTTGCACGTTTGCTTTGGCGATGTCGTAGTCGATGCGCTCGCCGCTGAGTTCGCGGCCGTCGCTGAGCAGTCGCGCATCGCCAAGCAGCGCCAAAATAGCGTCGCCGGGCTTGTAAATAATCTGATTGGCCTCGGCGCGCACGACCGTGCCGATGTCGTCCTGTACCTGGAATGTCAGCGGCGTGCCCTGGGCGTTGAGCTCTACCAGTTTGCCGTTTGCGAGCTGCAGTGTGATGCGGTCGCCGGTGATTTTCATGGTGCCCTGGCGCACTTCGACGTCGCCATAAAGTGTGTGACGCTGGGTTTGGTTGTCGAATTCGGTGCTGTCAGCTTCAACTTCAATCGGTTGCTGGGCGTCGGATTCAAGCGCGTGAACGCCACCGCTGAGCAGGCTGCCCAGCAGCAGGGCGGCAAGCGCGAAGGTCAGTGCGAGCCGGTGGCCGTGTGGCTTGGTGTATTCATTCGGCGATGGTGAGGTAGCGGCCATGTGTTCTTCCAGTCAGTAGTACAGCGCCACGGCTCGTGTCCGCGGTCATGCCTTGAGCGTGAACCTGCCATCCAGGCCCGGTCAGCGCAATGGGTTTGTCACCGCGCAGCTGCCCGGCGTTGATGTCGATGTGCATTTCATCGGTGAGCATGGACGAGGGTTGCTCCCCGTCGGCCAGGGTGCGCGTGAGTTCCACGGTGTCGCTCAGGGTGATGCGGCGGCCGTCTCTTGGCATCGCGCCGTGCTTGGCTTCGAGCAACCACACCAATCCGTCCGGGTGACTGACAGTCAGTTTGGGCGCGACGAGATCGGCGCGGTCGGTGCGCGGGTCGTAGTTGAGCAAGTCGCCTTCGAGTGTGTATTCGGTCAGGCCTTCGCTGTCGCTTTGCAGGATGCGAAAGCCTTCGAGGTAGTAGTCGCTGCCAGCTTCAACCATGGAGACACTTTCAAAGTCGAGATCGGTGTCGTCGCTTTGCGGGCGCAGCCAGGTGTAGAGCGACACGCCCAGCAATGCCACGAACAACACGCGCCTGAGCACTTGCCCGGCTCGCATCTCAGGCGACGCCCGCACGCAGCAGCGCGTTGAGGTGCACCACGCCGCTGAGCTCGCCGGCTGAGTCCATGGCGGGCAGGGCGGTGATGGCGTGTTGCTGCATGCGCTGCAGGGCAACGGCGGCGAGTTCGTCGTCCTGTACGCGTTTGCCCGGCTGTGTCATGACATCGCTGACCGGTGTGCGCTTGAGATTGGTATCGGCGTCGAGTGTGCGGCGCAGGTCGCCGTCGGTGAAAACGCCGTCGACCTGCCGTCCGTCTGGACTGACCACTGTCATGCCGAGTCCCTTGCCGCTCATGGCGACGAGTGCATCGGCGAGACTGGTGTCCGGTGTTACGCGAGGCACTGCGTCACCGGTGACCATGACATCGCTCACGCGCAGCAGCAGTTTGCGCCCGAGCGAACCCGCCGGGTGAGAGCGGGCGAAGTCTTCGGCGGTGAAGCCGCGGTTATCGAGTAGTGCGATGGCGAGCGCGTCGCCCATCGCAAGCGTGGCGGTGGTGCTCGCGGTTGGCGCGAGCCCGAGCGGGCAGGCCTCGGCGTCGACGCTGACGTCGAGGTCAGCATTGGCGGCTTTGGCTAGGGATGACTGGCGGTTGCCGGTCAGTGCGATCAAGCCGACCCCGTTGCGCAATATCCACGGCAGCAGCGCGAGCAGTTCGGGGGTCTCGCCAGAATTGGACAGCGCAATCACGACATCGTGTTGGCGAATCATGCCGAGGTCGCCGTGGGTGGCTTCACCCGGGTGGACAAAAAATGCGGCTGTGCCGGTGCTCGCGAGAGTGGCGGCGAGCTTGCGCCCGATGTGCCCAGATTTTCCCATGCCGATCACGACCACCCGACCTTGGCAGGCCAGCAACAATTCGCAGGCGGCGACAAACTCGTCATCCAAGCGGTCGCGCAACGCTGAAACCGCGCGGGCTTCGGTGTCGAGTACGGCGTCTGCGAGCTCCAGGAACTTGGGTCGGGTCATGCCATTGCTTGCCACGCGAGAAAGCTGAGGTAACCAACATACACTACCAGCAGTATGGCGCCCTCAGCGCGGTGAACGGGTCTGCCAGCACGGCGGCAAAACCAAATGAGCACGACCGTCAGTGCGACCGTCAACGGCAAATCACGGGTGATCACGTCAGGGTCAAGAGCATGCGGTGCAATCCAGGCTGGAATGCTGAGTACGGCGAGGGTGTTGAAGACGTTTGAACCCACGACATTGCCAAGCGCCATATCGGCGCGACCGCGCATGGCGGCCGCCAGAGAGGCGGCGAGTTCGGGCAGGCTGCTGCCGATGGCGATGATTGTGAGGCCAATGACCAATTCTGAGAGCCCGGCAATGCGCGCAATGTCCGCAGCCCCCGAGACCAAAATACGCGAGCTGATCAGCAACACGACCAACCCGGTTGCAAGCTTCAACAGTGCTGCGCGTATGCTGGTGGTTTCTTCGGCGGGCTCTTCGGCTGCAACCGATTGACGGTTGGCGTCGCGAATGGCCCAGCCCAGATAGAGTGCGAGCGCGAGCGTGAGCAGCGCACCGTCGAGTCGGCTGAGGTTGCCACTGAGCAGCAGTGCCGCGGTGAGTACCGTTGCAACTGACAGTGCGACCGCGTCGCGTTTGATGTCTTGCCAGATGGCGTTGACGGGTGCGATCAATGCCACGGTGCCGAGAATCAACGCAATGTTTGCGATGTTTGAACCCAGCGCGTTGCCAACGGCGAGCCCTGGGCTGTCGTCGAGACTTGCCAGTGTGGCGATAAACAGCTCTGGCGAGGAGGTGCCGAATCCGACGATCACCGCGCCGACGAGCACTGGCGAGAGATTAAAATGCGTTGCCAGCGACTCGGCGCCTTCGACGAAGCGATCTGCGCTCCACACCAGTGCCAACAGACCGGCTGCCACAGACAGCAGCGCTATAACCATGAACGTTTCCAGGGAGGGGTTGGGTGGCACGGCTCGCGTGTTGAGCGTCTGCGCAAGCGCAGCTGGTCGTGTAGTGCCACGGGACGGTTTGCTTTCCTTTATTATAGTGGGTTTGGCCGATTCCCAGCAGCATATAGAGTCGCGATAGCGGCGTCTGCGCTGGTGAACGCTTGGCGCTATAGATGCGCCCAAACTGGACGGGTAATGGATACATTAGTAGTCACGGGCGGTGGCCCGCTCGACGGCACGGTGCAAATTTCAGGTGCCAAGAACGCAGTGCTGCCCATTGTGGCCGCCACTCTGCTGTGCAGTGAACCCGTGTCAATTCAGAACGTGCCACACCTGCGCGATGTCACAACGTCAATGCAGTTGCTGCAACGCATGGGCGTGAGTGTGACCCTGGACGACAAAGCCGGCATCCTGATTGATGCCAGCGACGTCTCGGAGCGCGTGGCCCCCTACGACCTCGTCAAGACCATGCGTGCCTCCATCTTGGTGCTCGGACCCTTGGTGGCGCGGTTTGGCTACGCCGAGGTGTCACTGCCAGGTGGCTGTGCCATTGGCAGCCGTCCGGTTGATCTGCACATTGAAGGCCTCAGGGCGCTTGGCGCCGATGTCACTGTTGAGCAGGGTTACATCAAAGCCCGCGCGACTCGCCTGCAGGGCACGCGTTTGGTCTTTGACACGGTGACTGTGACCGGCACGGAAAACCTCATGATGGCGGCGGCGCTCGCGAGCGGCACCACCGTGATGAAAAACGCGGCCCGCGAACCCGAAGTGGTGGACCTCGCCAACTTCCTCAACGCTTGCGGCGCGCGCATTCGCGGCGCCGGCACGCAAACGATTGAGATTGAGGGTGTTGAATCCCTCGGTGGTTGCCACTGGGACGTGGTGCCGGACCGCATCGAGACCGGCACCTATTTGGTGGCCGGCGCGGTCACCGGTGGCCGCGTGCGCTGCGCCAACACGCGGCCGATGTTGATGGACGCGGTACTGCAGAAGCTCGAACAGGCTGGCGCTGAGATTGATACCGGTGAAGATTGGATTGAGCTCAACATGCGCGGGCGCCGTCCGCGCGCGATTAACTTGCGCACCAGCCCACACCCCGGCTTTCCAACCGATATGCAAGCCCAGTTCTGCGTGCTCAACGCGGTGGCCGACGGCGTCGGTTCTGTGACAGAGACAGTGTTTGAAAACCGCTTCATGCACATCCAGGAACTCCAACGCATGGGCGCCGATGCACGCATCGAGGGCAACACCGTGATCTTGACCGGGCGCGAGCGCCTGCAGGGGGCCCCGGTGATGGCAACCGATCTGCGAGCGTCTGCGAGCTTGATCATCGCGGGTTTGGTGGCGGACGGTGATACGGTGGTGCAGCGTGTGTACCACGTCGACCGCGGCTACGAGCGCATTGAAGATAAATTCAGCCAGCTCGGCGCGACCATTCGGCGCGCGGCGGCTGAGGATTAGGAGAGCACAGGTGATCACAATCGCGCTGGCAAAAGGGCGCTTGCTGAAAGACGTCAACCCATTGCTCGAGCATGCGGGCTGTGAGCTGGCCGAAGACCCGGACTCGCACCGCAAGCTGGTTGTTGAGACCAAGAACCCGGGCCTGCGCGCGCTGGTTGTGCGCGCGAGCGACGTGCCGGTTTACGTTGAACACGGTGCGGCTGACATGGGTATTGTCGGCAAAGACACCTTGCTTGAGCACGGCGGTCAGGGGCTGTACGAGCCGCTCGACCTCGGCCTTGGCCGGTGCCGCTTGAGTGTCGCTGGGCTGCCCGAGACGACCTGGTCCAGCGAGCACACCCTGCGTGTGGCAACCAAGTTCGAACGGCTGGCATTGCAACACTTCTGCGGTGGCGCGGACCGCGTGCAGCCGGTGGAACTCATCAAACTGTACGGCTCGATGGAACTCGCGCCGCTGGTCGGCCTCGCGGACGTGATCGTCGACCTCGTGGACACCGGCAACACGCTCACCGCCAACGGTTTGGTCGAACTTGAACAGATCATGCCGATCAGCGCGCGGCTGGTCGTCAACAAAGCTTCTGCAAAATTGAAACACGAGTCCGTCAACCGTTTTGTCGAGTTGATGCGGGCCGCAGTGGACGAAAGAAACCCATGACACAACATCAGACAGACGACCTTCGCATCCGCGAACTCAAAGAGCTTTCCTCACCCAAACAAGTGATGGAAGACATCCCCATTTCAGCGACGGCGGCCAACACCGTGTACACCGCGCGGCAGGCGATGCGCGGCGTGCTCGACGGCACCGACGACCGCCTCGCGGTGGTGGTTGGACCCTGCTCGATCCACGATCCAGCGGCCGCGCGCGAATACGCGTCAAAACTTGCCGTGGTGCAAAAAGAGCTGCAAGACGACCTGCTCATCATCATGCGCGTCTACTTTGAGAAGCCGCGCACCACTGTAGGCTGGAAAGGGTTGATCAACGATCCCGGTATCGACGGCAGCTTTGAGATCAACACGGGCTTGCGGTTGGCGCGGGAGCTTCTGCTCGACATCAACGACATGGGTTTGCCCTGTGGCGTTGAATACCTCGATTTGATTAGCCCGCAGTTCATCGCCGACCTCGTCGCGTGGGGCGCAATTGGTGCGCGCACCACCGAGAGCCAGTCACACCGCGAGCTGGCCAGCGGTTTGTCCTGCCCAGTGGGTTTCAAAAATGGCACGGCGGGCAGCGTGCAAATGGCGGTGGACGGGATTCGCTCTGCGATGCAGCCACACCACTTTTTATCGGTCACCAAAGAGGGTGGCTCGGCGATTTTTGCGACCACCGGCAACACCGATTGTCACGTGATTCTGCGCGGTGGTGTGTACACCAACTATGACGCTGCGAGCGTTGACGACACCTGTGCCTTGCTTGCCAAGGTGGATTTGCCGCAGCGTGTGATGATTGACTGCAGCCACGCGAACAGCCGCAAAAAACACCAGCGTCAGTTGTACGTCAACCGTGACATTTGCCATCAAGTGTCCGAGGGCGACACCCGCATCACGGGTGTGATGATTGAGAGCAACCTTGTCGCCGGCAACCAACCCTACCGCGCCGACCGTGAACCGGTGTACGGCCAGAGCATCACGGATGCCTGTGTCGACTGGGAAAGCACAGTGCCAATGCTGCAACAACTCGCTGAATCCGTGCGTGCTCGCCGAGCCCACGCCAGCGCCGCGTCGAATTGACAGAGATAGAGACATGAGCCAACTGACCGACGACCTTCGCATCAGCGAACAACAAGAACTGATTTCACCGCAGGCGCTGTGTGAGCAATACCCGCTGAGCGACAAGGCCGCCGCGACCGTGACCGCGTCCCGTCAGGCGACCCGCGCGATCCTCGACGGCGACGACGACCGCCTCGCGGTGGTGGTGGGGCCGTGCTCCATCCACGATCCAGCCGCAGCGCGTGAATACGCTGAGAAACTCAGCGCGCAAATCGACGCGCTCTCCGCGGACCTGCACATCATCATGCGCGTGTATTTTGAAAAGCCGCGAACCACGGTCGGCTGGAAAGGCCTGATCAACGACCCGCACATTGATGAGAGTTTTGATATCAATACCGGGCTTGCGACCGCGCGTGAACTGCTCAACGACATCAATTCAATGGGTGTGTCGTGTGGCGTGGAGTTCCTCGATCTGATCAGCCCGCAATACATCGCGGACCACGTCAGTTGGGGCGCAATCGGCGCGCGCACCACCGAGAGTCAGTCTCACCGCGAACTCGCAAGTGGCCTGTCTTGCCCGGTCGGTTTTAAAAACGGTACGGCTGGCAGTATTCAAATTGCGGTGGATGCGCTGCGCTCTGCGGCGTACCCGCACCGGTTTATCGGTGTGACCAAAGGCGGGGCGTCGGCCATCCTGACCACCACCGGCAACTCTGACTGCCACGTCATTTTGCGCGGTGGCAAGACCACCAACTACGATGCGGCGAGTGTCGACGATGCCTGCGCGCTGCTGGCCAAGGCCGAGCAGGCCGAGCGCGTGATGATCGACTTCAGCCACGCTAACAGCCGCAAGAAGCACCAGCGCCAGCTCTATGTCGGTCAGGACGTTGCGGCCCAGATCGAGAGCGGTGATCGGCGGATCGTGGGTGCGATGATCGAGAGTCACCTGGTCGCGGGCAATCAGAGCTACAGCGCCGACAGAACCCCAACCTACGGGCAGAGCATCACCGACGCGTGCATCAGCTGGGACG
>CALAMQ010000128.1 GCA_937925815.1 uncultured Granulosicoccaceae bacterium
CTTTTTTTTAGGGGGTGTGATGCTTGGCATAAGGCGGGTGAGACATTGGCTTTTTGGTGCGCCGCACAATACGCGGGCTGCACCATCCCCCGCCTTTGATCGCGTTTGGCAAAACGTCTCCCTGAGCAAGCGCGACTACAACGATGTGTACGTCGCGACCATCCGCCAGCACCACGCGCTCGACCCCGGCGGGTTCGGCGAACGGATTGATTTTGCGGTGCTGGCTTTGGGTGTACGCAAAGCGTTTTTTCTACCACCCGGCACCCCGCCCGAACGGCTTCACCTCGAAGACGATATGTGGACGTTTGCCGTGTTCATCTGCGCGCTGCTCGATGGCTCAGCGGTCGAAGACGACCCGTGGGCCAGCGTCTCGCCCATCGCTTCGCGATGGCTCAACGACACCGCGCGGGCCGCGATTGACGCCCGGCTCTCTGGCAAACCGTCAGCGCTCGATGGCGTGTTCACCGCTATCGACGAGCGCGTGGTCGCACGAGCTGAAACCGAAATTAAAGCCTGGTGCAGAGCGCATGTGAGCGAGCACTATTCGTCGGAATCGGCTGCGTTTATCAACGGCGATGATGTGCTGATATTGGACACACAGCGCCAGACGCTGGCTGACGAAATTCAGTCCAAGGGCATGATACTAAGTGGCCGCACGGCGCTCACTGCTGCGTTTCTCGCGCCGGCAAAGCGCTACTCGCTCGCCGGCCTCGACCCGCTGCCGGGTGTGCCCGTGAGTCGCCACTTGTTAGCAACCGGCCACGCGCGAGGCGCGGTCCATGCCTTTGAGGACGTGGCCGTCGATGATGTTGTGACACGCTCGGTCGGCGCTCAGCCGACGAGCGACGTCGAGGATGAACAAGCTGCGATCACTCGCGTGATGGCGGTGCTTCGGGACATCGCGGCACAGCCAACCGTGCACGCCTTGGACGGTCCGGCGCAGTCGCTCATAGCGACCAAGACCGGGGTGTTTGTCAGTGGTGAGCTGTGGCGTCACCTGATGTCAGCGTTGTTTTCCCAGGATGATGTGGCCATTGATGCAGTGTGGACTCGGAACGCGGGCAACCGATACCTTGAGCGGCGGATCACCGATCAGTCGTATCCACAAATCGGCAACACAACAGGTGTGCCTACGGTGCATGTGCGCGACGACTTTTACCGCACAGAGCTTGGCGCGTCAGTGCGGGCAGTGATTTTCCGGCACGTCGATCACTTGCAAAGCAAAGAGTTGCGGGCACGGTTGGTGAAGTATCTCAAGAGCGTGGAGCTTGGTGAGATTCGGTCTGGGCGGTTTCCGGTAGACGGGGGCGCATTGGCGCTCACCGTCAACAAAGGCGTCCTGCAATGTGCTCGTTCGCACTTGATGTCAGTTGGCACCAAGCGGGAGACCACTGATCGGCTTGTCGAAGCGCTTGATGGGGCTGCCGAGATATGCAAAGTCACAGCGCCCAATGGCAATCGTGAGGCTGCGCTTGTGATTGATGTGGAGCAGTTGGTTGGGTAGCGCGCTCGACTCAGGCCGAGCGTTGCCTGATGCGTTTGTATGCGATCCAGGTAGAGAGCACCGGCACGCGGTTTGATGTTGCGATATCCACGAGGGTATCCAGTGTGACATCAACCCCGACGGTACTGTCGGCTACCAGTGCCAACGTCTCTTGGCACGGCTCAGGCTCCCTGCCCCGCTGAACCGCGTAGGTCACGCCCACTTTGTCGCAATACTCGCGCGCGGCGTCCCAAGTTCGGCGACTGAAGCCGCCAAGCTCGATGAGCATTTGCCGCGGCAAGCCACGGCGCATCTGGTAGACGCATTCGAGCACGACACCATTCTCAGCCGCGAGCGCGCTCAGTTTGGCCCCGAGCACGTCATCGACCACGCGAAGCTCTGCGGTCTCCCGGACCAGCGCTGCGAGTTCGTGGGCTGGGAGCGCTGTGCGGCTCAGGAGTTCAGGCACGCAATCGTCTTTGATCCCGAACTCCCGCAAGCGCGCCGTGTTGCCCGTTTTGCAGAAGGTGACGATCTCACTCGCCACGGCTCTTGCCGTCTTCTTGCCTATGGCCATGCTTGTCATTCCCTGTACGAACTATGGCTGTTCGTTTCGTTGCGCGTCACCGTGATACGCTTTAGTACACACAATGTATCATTCTAATTACTCGCCTGTTACATTAGTAACACTGCGCGACCTCAATCGCAACCGCGCTATGTCCAAAATCCTAATCGTTGACGATCAGCCTCTGAACGCGGAAGCCGTGTCGAGGGTTATCGAGTCCGAATTTGACGAAGTGATCTGTGCCCAGTCTGAGGCCGAGTACCGGGAGGCGATGGCCGCGCACGCTGGCGAGATTGATGTGGTCGTGATGGACCTCATGCTCGACCCCTACATGGCACCCAAAGGCGACTCGGGCACCGTCAATCTGTCAGGGCTGGAACTGATTAGGGAGGCGGTTCGAGAGGGCATCGACGTTGGCTTTGTGGTCTTCACTCAATTCGCGCACGCTCAGGTTGCGATTGAGTGTTACAAGGCCGGGGCGCTCGGATTTGTGCCCAAAGTGAGCGCATCAACGCAATCGTTGGTTGGCTCGATTCGCTCGGCAACCGCGAGAAAGGTATCCATCGTCAACGATGAGTTCGACGCGATGGACATCAACAAAATTTTGGCTTACAGCGACCCGACATTGTGCGATCTCTCGCAGGACCAAATTGACGTGATCTCCTTTCTGTATTCGGGCAACAGCTACGCCGAGACCGCAGACATTCTCGACATAGCAAGCGAGGTCTCGCTGCGCAATAAAATTTCGAGGATGCTGCGAAAGACGCCATACAGCGGTATGAACCAGATTCTCGTGCACGCCGCACGGCGAGGTTGGCGTCAGCTTGGCAATTGACACACCATGCGCACAGTCGTGCCCGACTGACTGCTGTCAATGCGCAGGTCGGCTCCCACTCGGTTAGCGCGCTCGCGCATCAACACCATTCCCATTGAAGCTGCGTTTTTGCTCGCCGCATCGAGTCCTACGCCGTCATCCCGGATCGACACCACGATCTGACCGGCCTCAGCCTCGACCACAGAGACCCTGATCGCTGTGCACTTGGCGTGCTTTAGTGCGTTGGTAATCGCTTCGTGAATTACCCGGCTGATCGGCCTGTGCAGCGTTGCTGGCACGTCTGAATCGACACGGTAGGCAAACGTGATACGCCGGTCGTTGAAGTGCCCAACCAATTCGCGAAGCCCGGCCTCGATGCCGAGCATGTCGGTCACGTCGTTTGCGCTTCGCTTGATGATCCGGCGTGCAGAGCTGTCGATTTGGTCGATGAGTTCTATCCATCGTGCCGGGTCGCTGTTTCGCGTTGTGTCAGCACCAGGTTGCACACTCGTTTCGATTTCACGTTTGAGCAGGTTGAGCCGGGCGCACAGGTGATCGTGGATCTCTGCCGCCATTTCTAGCGCCACTTCCTCTTCGTGTTCATCTGCCCTCAACAACCCTGTCTTGAGGTCGCGCGCCCCGCGTTCTTGCTCAAGGTAGGCTTCACTGATCATGTGCAGCTCTGACACCGGCAGTCGGTCACTTTCGACGAGTCGTTGCAACTCCGCGTAGCGCCTGCCCCGGATGCAATCAGTGATCGTTGTGAATCGCCTGCCGACGATCCGCTTCATGCCGTAGATGCACAAGCCTAGAGTGATCAGGATGATGACCATTTCGGCAAGCAGCAGTTTGTCGCGGACCCACCCTGTGTTTTGGAACGCAAGCCCCACCAGACCGACTCGCTCGATGTCGCTCTCGACCGTCTCCTGCGCGATGGTGCCGCCGAAATACGCCTCTTCGTAAATCTCATCAACCGAGCCTGATCGCCCGAGCACTATCGGCACCCAGACGCACTGAAACGGCATCTGATCAACCACTATCGGTCCGGTCAGTTGGATGCCGGGCTGCACACACTCGAAGGTCTCGTCGCGCACCATGAGCGCACCGTCTTGACCGTACACGCTCAGCGAGTGCGGCTGCACCACCCGGCGCAACGCATCTACCGAGCTTCTACCGCCCTGCCCTGTCAGCACATACACGGTCACGCTGCTTTCGACCGCGAACGCAGTCGCGTGCAGATTGGCCCTGACGTTTTGCTCGAAAGCGTCTCTGTCGAGCCAATGTGCTACCACCACGACCAGGGCTGCGCACACGGGGGCAACACACCCAATCACCAGGGCAAGCCATGTGGTGACCGCGAGGGTTGGCATTCGGAAGTTCATCGGCGCACCTCGTCGTATGCGCCAAGTGCAGAACGACGTGTATCAAGGCCCACACGTCTCGCCGATCTGATGCTCACCACGAGTCGGGTTGCGATCTCTGGCAGTGCGAGTTCATCCCGGAGCGCGTCTCGCTCATAGGCTTGAGCCAGCGCCTGTCCGTACTCGTGGTAATCAGGCACCAGCGCAAGCGTGAACCCGTCTTCGATCAGATCGGTTCGACTCGATAAGGTCACCCACTGTTCGCGCCATGCCGCCGATGTCAGTGCCGCGATGTACTCTCTCGGGTACTTAGCAAGCTCAGTCGGTGCAAACACGATAGCAACCCGCCCCGCGCTGTCAGACAACAAGGGTTCCGACTCAATATGACCGAGTATGTTCGTGTCGATAGCGTGAAGCATGGGGCGCTCTGTCGCGAACGAATCCCCGCTTAGTTGCGGGAATTCTCCGACAAAAAACACCTGTTCGATTTCCGTTGAGATCGAGCGAATTGTCTGTAACCAGACTTCTGGAGCTATTGACAACGAGATGCCAGGGATGTCACCAAGGTCGAATGCAAGCCCAGCCACCACCTTGGCGCTCTCTGCACGTTGTGGTGTCACGCGTGCGATAAGTGGGGCAGTGAGCACGATGCCCTTGTCATTGGGTAACACCCATTGTGTTGGATCGGCGATCTCAACAGCTTCGACACTGGAGGTGTTGCCAATCCCCGCTTCGATGCCTCCGATCACATCATCGACCAGTGCCCTGTAGGGTTGGTGCAACGCTGGGTACCAAATGTTGATCGTCTCTGCACGGGCGCTCGAATTGCCAACGGTGAGTGACAGTCCAAGCAGGACTAACATCGAGACCGCCAGTCTGCGGCCCCGTTTCATATGACGCTAGAATTCCAACGCGAGGGACAGGCTGACCGCTCTGCCAGGTAAGCCCCTGTCGAGCGGTGACGCTGCGTGGATATTCGCTTCTGGTGTCTGATCGTTAAAAGCATTGGTGATTCGCAAAGCGGAAGTGAGCCTCGCTCCGGGCCGCCTCCACTGCAAGTTAAAATCTGTCCGCGCATACGAGCGCGTCGCCGGCTTTGTGTCACCGGGCGGTCTGTCGCTTCGCCCTATCAGGGACGTTCGCATACCCAGAGTTAACGTTTCACTCAATCCTTGATGAATGACGACCCCTAGCCTCGATCTTGGTGCAAATCCGACTTTGGCGCCGTCCACTTGGTTTCGCTGATACGCCGCGAACACGCCAAGTGATCCTTCTCTGTATCGGCCATGATACTCCACCTCTGCCCCATGACCATACTGCGTGCCTGTATTCAGCGGCGCGAACCCAAGCACACCTGCATCTGTACCGTTTATCTGATCGATGGTTTGGTGGTAGAACGCATTGGCGTACAGCCTGCCTATTCCAAGTTTCCAGCTAGCGCCGATGTCAACCGATTCCAGTCGCTCGGGCTTGAGATCAGGATTTGCCACTACGATAGGCAGGCCGAAACCCGGTTCAGTTTCGAGCATACTCGGCTGCCGAAGGCCCCTGCCGTAGAGAAGCTTCCAACTTTCCTCAAATCTCGGGTTCCAGATCAACGCGACACGAGGACTGACAACC
>CALAMQ010000129.1 GCA_937925815.1 uncultured Granulosicoccaceae bacterium
ATCTGAAAAAACGCGGTCGGCGCGACTGATGAGTTGCCAACAAGCACACTGCGCCCAGTGCCGATAGCGCCGCTCGCCTCGGGCAAGAGCGCCGCCAACAAATCAAAGGCAAGCACCAAATCCGCCTCACCGCGCCCGACGCGTTGCACGCGGATGTCGGCGTTATCGCGCGCAAGGCGCAAGTGCGAGAACACCGCCCCGTTCTTTTGCGAGAGCCCCGTCATGTCATAAGTTGAGGCCGCCTTCCCTTCAAGGTGCGCCGCCATCCCAAGCACCGCACCAACGGTGACAACACCCGTGCCCCCAATCCCCGCAATCATCACTGCAAAGCTGTTGCCCTCTGGCAGCTCGCGCACGACTGGGTCCGGCAAATCCGCGAACACACCGTCGAGCGAGGGCAGCGTAGGCTTGCGCACCGCCGCGCCTTCAACCGTCACAAACGATGGGCAAAACCCGCGCACGCAGCTCGCGTCTTGGTTACAGGTGTTTTGATCAATCCGGCGTTTGACGCCAAAGGCGGTATCGAGCGGTTGAATTGCAACGCAACTGGACTGCACCGAGCAGTCGCCACAGCCCTCACACACGGCATCAAAAATAAACTGGCGCTCAGGCGATACCGGGTAGGTGCCACGCTTGCGCCCACGGCGTTTCTCGGTGGCGCAGGTCTGCTGGTACACAATGACCGACACCCCGCTCTCTTCGCGTAACTCGCGTTGGAGCGCATCGAGGTCATTGCGGTGCCGCACCGACACACTGGGCGCGAGATCACTATCGCGGTTGTAAGCGCCAGGGTCATCCGACACCACCACACACCTGGCCGCGCCTTCGGCCAGCACCTGACGGGTGATGGCGCCAACCGACATCGGCCCGTCGTGCGGCTGGCCGCCGGTCATGGCAACCGCGTCATTAAAGAGAATCTTGTAGGTCACGTTGCTGCCGGCCGCCACCGCTTGGCGAATTGCGAGCAGACCGGAGTGGTAATAAGTGCCGTCGCCAAGGTTCTGAAAAATGTGCGGCGTGTTGGTGAACGCCTCTAACCCAATCCAGTTGGCGCCCTCACCGCCCATCTGTGTTGGCGGCAAGGTCTCACCCGTGCCGCGCATCGCGGCCATGGTGTGACAGCCAATGCCTGACATCGCCAAGCTGCCGTCTGGAATCTTGGTGGAGGTGTTGTGCGGGCAGCCCGCGCAGAAAAACGGCGAGCGCAGCACAGAACGCGGCGGCAGCGCCGCCGCCTCCGGTGGTGGCGTCAACGCAGCGGCGGCCTGCTCCAATTCTGCATCCAACCCACCGTGTTCGCGCAAGACCGAGACCAACGCTGCTGCGACATCGGCACCGTGAATCTGCACGTCAACCGGCAGAAGCGCCTCACTTTCGGGGCCACGTTTGCCATAAATCGCGGGGCGATTCTCGAGCGGATACAGTGCCTGATTAGCCTGCTGCTCAACAAAGGCCTTTTTCTCCTCAACAAAAAAGACCGCCTCTGCCCGCGCCGCGAAGGCACGCAGATGCTCACCTTCAAGCGGCCAGATACACCCAACTTTATACACGCCAATGCCGAGCGCCTCGCAGCGCGCCGCATCCAAACCCAACAAGTGCAGGGCTTGCAGTGTGTCTTCGCAAGCTTTGCCGGCTGTCACGATACCGATGCGTGGCGTCTCAGCGCCGAAGATCACTTTGTCGATCCGGTTCGCGCGCACAAAGTCGTGCACCAGCGGTAAGCGAAAGCGGTTGACCACAACCTCTTGGCCCTGCGGGTTGAAGACCGTGGGCGCGATATTCAGGCCCTCTGGCGGCACGCGCTCCGGCGCGATTTCCGGCAACACCACCTCCGGCTGCGCGGCTGCGAGATCAACGGTGCCCGTCTGCTCGACCGTCTCGTTCACGCACTTCATCCCAACCCACAGGCCGCAGTAGCGCGAGAGCGCCCAAGCGTAGAGGCTGTATTCAATGAATTCGTGAACGGACGACGGGTACAACGACGGAATAGAGAGCGCCGCCAAAGTGGCTTCACTGTGGTGCGCCACGGTCGACGATTTACCCGGGTGGTCATCGCCGTAGGCGACAAGCACACCGCCGTTAGCATGGCTGCCTGCCGTGTTGCCGTGGCGCAGCGCGTCGCCTGCGCGGTCCACCCCCGGCCCCTTGCCGTACCAGAGCCCAAACACGCCATCCACACGCGGGTCTGGCACCGCGTCCAACTGTTGCGTACCCCAGAGCGCGGTTGCCGCGAGCTCCTCATTCACCGCAGGTCGAAACACCACACCAGCGGCCTCCAGGCGCGGCCGCTCGCGGTACGCCGTGCTGTCGAGCCCACCCATCGGCGAGCCGCGGTAACCGGTGATATACCCGCCGGTGTTCAGCCCCGCCGCTGCATCGCGCTCACGTTGCAACAACACCGCGCGTATCAGCGCCTGCGTGCCACTGATAAACACCTCGCCACCAGCGGCCTCGAACTTGTCCGACAAAGACACGTCACGCAATGCAGGGGTGTCGACCATTACAGGCATCCAACTGAAGGCATAGCCTGATTATGCAGCAGCTGACACCGGACTGCCGGAATTGGCAAACCACTCTTCGGCGCGGTCAATCCAACCGAAAGCGCGCACGGTAATCACTCGGCGACACACCGAGCACCCGCACAAAGGCGCGGCGCAGCTGCTCCTCATCACCGAAGCCACAGCGCGTCGCGATGACTTTAAGCGGGCGCTGGGTGGATTCGATCAGTTCGCGTGCGGCATTCACGCGAATGGACTCGACCCCCTTGGCCGGGGTCATGCCAGTGGCGGCGACGTAGGCACGGTGAAAGCTGCGCAAACTTTGGTTGGCGCGCGCCGCGAGCACCTCGACGCGCAAGTCATTACGAAGGTTGCGTGCGATCCAAGCGTGCAGCTCAGCAAAGGGGTCAGCGCCCAGTGACTGTTGCGCGAGCGCCGGACTGAACTGCGACTGCCCACCCGGTCTCACCATGTAGGTCACGAGCGCTTGCGCCCGCTCTCGCGCTGCCTCCTGCCCGAGGTCCGCCGCGACCATCGCGAGCGCCATGTCTGTGCCTGCCGTCACGCCAGCCGAGGTCCAAACGTGGCCGTCGTTCACGTAGATGGGATCGGGATCCACCTCAACACCCGGAAAGGCCCGCTCGAGGTGCGCGCAGTCCTCCCAATGCGTGGTCGCCCGGCGCCCGTCGAGCAAGCCCGCCGCCGCGAGAATCAGCGCCCCCGAACACACTGACGCCACGCGACCTGCGCAACTGGCCAGCTCACCGATTGCGGACACCATGCGCGGGTCATGCATTGCGCTAAGTGCACCATCCCCACCGACCACGACGAGCGTGTGAATTGGGCGGCGCTGCCAAACTGACACCGGCTCGGAGGTGATCGACACCCCAGAGTCCGTGGCCACCTCGCCGCCGTCGAGCGACACCACAGCCGTCTCGTATGCGAGCGGTCCGTCCCCCGCGTGCCGCGCCCAGGCGAACACCTGCAAGGGGCCGGCGAGGTCCAGCATCACGATGTCCGGGTACACCACGAACAGCACCGGCATTGGGTCAGTTGAGCCGTGGCCCACATTGGCAGGAATTACAGTCATTCTGGCATTTATGCCAGAGCGCGCACGCCTAATCTAGACCCATCAGCAAAGCACCAAGGGACACACCCATGCCAACACTCGCTGCGCTCGTCTTTCCAGGCTTTGAAACCCTCGACTTCTACGGCCCGATTGAAATGCTCGGCGGCCACACACCAAACGACATGGCAATCAGCATCGTCGCCGAGACCCTCGAGCCGGTGCCGAGCGTGCACGGCACTCGCACCGCCGTTGACCGCACCGTCCACGACGGATCCGACTACGACTTGCTGCTGATCCCGGGCGGCGACGCCGCCCCACTCGACCCGATCAACCCCGCACTCAACGACTGGATTATCGAGACCAGCCAGAACGCGAAAATCGTCATGGCCGTGTGCACCGGCACCGTGCTGCTCGCGACCACCGGCCTGCTCGACGGCCGCCGCGCAACCACCAACAAAAAGGACTTCACCTGCACCATTCACCACGGCCCAAATACCCACTGGGTCAAGCAAGCGCGCTGGGTCGAAGACGGCAAATTTTTCACCTCATCCGGCGTCTCAGCGGGCATGGACATGTCGCTCGCCGTGATGGCGAAACTCTACGGGCAGGCAGCAGCAGACGAGATTGCGGTGGGGACGGAGTATGAGTGGCATCAGGATCCGAATTGGGATCCGTTTGCCAAGAAAGCGGGACTTGTCTAAAAGGCGGTCTCACCACAGCGCCTGAGTCACCTGTCAGACACCCGACGCCCGACGCCCGACGCCCGACGCCCGACGACATTGTGCGAGTGCCGGGCGTGCCTAGAGGCCGTGCTATCGCGCGGCAAGCCAAGCCGACAAGGTCGAGAAGAACGCCTCTTCCTCTTCGATGAAGGGGTAATGCCCTGAGTGCTCAAACAGCGCAAGCTCGGCGCTTGGTAGCAAGTTGGCGATGCGTTCCGCGCCATGATCGGGCGGCGTGATACCGTCATGCCGGCCGCCCACTACGAGGGCCGGAACAGCGATGCTTGGCAATTTTTCCAGGGTGTTGTATTCGCCAAGCAAGGCACTTCCTGCGTTCCACGCACGGTGCTCATAGACCGTTCGCGCGTCGAGGTCAGCACCGACCTCAGCGTCCCACTGGTGGAAGTACATTTGCACCACTGGGTTCCACGATGCTTGCCAGTCGGCGTCATCGGCCATCGGCTGCGAGAAGAGCTTGCCAAAGGCCACCATCTGATCATCTGAGCCAGACACCGTTGGGTGGTAATCAAAGGCCGGCACCGTATCGATCAACACCAGACCGCTGAGGCGGTCTGCATGCGCAGCCGCGAACTCCTGCGCGATAAAGCCACCGTAGCTGTGACCAATCAGCACGAATGTCTCGTGGCCGAGATCGGTCATCAAGCTCGCCGCGTCTGACACCAGCCGGTCAAAGGTGAGTTCAGCAAAGTCCGCGGGGCGATCCGATCCGCCATTTCCGAGGTGGTCGTAGAACACCACGGTGTGGCTTTGAGCCAGTTGGTCAAAGTAAGGGCGCAAGTAATCGTGACTCAACCCCAAGCCACCGTGCATCAGCAGAACCGGTGGGCCGCTTCCGATGATCTCGACATTGAGCGCCGCTCCGTTTACCGTTTTCAACATATCTTGTTCCTGCGCATTGACCTGAAAAGCACCCTAAACCAACCGGCCAACGGGCTGTTATCGGTTTTGCGCAACACCATGAAGTGCGGTTTCGCCCCATGAGAGCCCTGAATGACACAAAAGCTTGGTTACCGAACGCCGCTTGGTCAGCACCAGGTGGTGTGATCTCGGACTGCGCCTACCACGACTTTGACGCGCAATCCGAACGCCTCGGCACCCACGACCAGGAATACCTCCAGCTCTCGGACGGGCCTTTTCGAGGTCGCTTCGTGAGCTGCCTGCTGGGGTCAGAGGTCTCGCTCCACATCGAGCACGCAAACCAAGCGCTGTCGCAATCTATCGCAGGCGCAGCGGAGACCTACGCAATCGGTATCGCGCTGTGCGACGGACCTGTATTCCGAGCGAACGGAACGGAAGTGGGATGCGATAGCGTCTTCATCCTGCCGCCGAAAACCGACCTCCACCTTTACAGCCCAAAACAGGGCACCATCATGGCTTGCGCCATCAGCCGCACACTGTTCGAAACGCAACTCGCCAAGTCGGAGCACTTACAAGACTGGTTGCAAACACCAAACAAGGAGATCGTCTGCCTGCGCGCGCCGAGCGTGGCAGACCAATTGCGCCAAGACGCGCACAGCGCCCTGATCGCCAGTGTGACTGATACACGTGAACAGCTCGACAAAGCGGCAATCGGCGCAAAGTTGATAGACCGATTGATGACAGCACTGTTGCTGTCAATGGCCTCAGATAAAGCAGTTACAGTTAACACAAGCCCGGCATCGTTCCACCGCTTTCTGGCGAGCAAGAGGCACTTGACGCTCAGCAGCCCACTGACACACACGCTGCCAGCAATCTCACAGGATCTCGCACTGAGCAAACGCACCTTGCAACACGCCTTCACGCAGGAAGTGTCGCTCGGCATCTCAAGCTATCAACGCCGCCTGCGCCTCCACGCAGCAAGACGAGCCCTTCGCGCTAATACAAGCACAAAGCAAAATATCGGCGACATCGCAGCCCAACACGGCTTCTGGAACTGGAGCCACTTCAGTCAGCAATACAGGCAGCTGTTTGGCGAGAGTCCGTCAGACACTGTATTGAAAGGAACTAACGCGGACTGAGCCAAGCACTCATGCCGTATCAACGTTATCTGGTAGTTGACAACCACGAGCTTCGCCAAACAGCCCGCTACTCGCGTCCACCACCGCTAGAATAGGGAGGCAAGCTGGCATCACCATTTACTCTAGCGACACCCGCCGCGCTACTCTCTTTTCTTGCTCGATCGCCTAGCGAGTCAACTTTGCGAATGAGTTTTACTAAAGATCCGCCAATAGAAACGCTCTTAGAAACTGGGCAACACACGCTTCGAATGAGATTAGGCGAATCAAGATCAAGCAGCAAATTAGGACACCCAATACCTCAAGCTACAGCGGGCTAAATGTGTAAAAACTTGTCTCGCAGCCACCAATTAGACTCCCAAAAGTGAACGTCATCGAATAGCCTTGAGACCAATACCAATAGGTATGCGAATTGTAGTCACCAGAATCGTACGTCCTTATCTCCTCTGGCTCTCCTTTGTCAGCAATCAATTCACCCAGTACTCTCCCGCAAAACATCTGAATCAAAGTTCTTTCAGGCTCAGGCTCTGGCTCAACGGGAT
>CALAMQ010000130.1 GCA_937925815.1 uncultured Granulosicoccaceae bacterium
GCTTTGAGGCTCTTTTCGCACGCGTTCACAGCGCAGCGCATGGCGAGGATTTCGTCGGCGCATTTGATCTTGCGGGCGTGTTCGGTGACAAGTTCCCCGTCCGAGATCGTCAACCCCCGTGCTTCCAACGCCCGCGCGCCGTGGAGCATGATTTTATCGACCGCAAGCCGGGTGTTGGAGCCCGCGTGTTCGCGCAAGAGATCAGCAACTTCGCCGCTGAAGGTGTCGGCGACCTGCTCCCCCCGATCGCCAGCGGTGAAATAGAACATCGATGCGCCGGACCGGACCTCTGCTACCAGCGGGTTGTGATCGGCTAAAAACGGGGCGTTTTTGTACTCCCACAGCACCATGTGGCCGTCCGCACAGACCAGACAGGCGCGGAACGGGTTGTGGGTATTCCAAAGCTGCATGTTGGTGGCATCGGTGGCGTAGCGAATGTTGAGCGGGTCAAACATCAGCAGACCGCCGTAGTCGCGCGCGGCGATATGCCGAGTCAACCGTTGCCAACGGTACTCGCGCATGGCGACGAGGTTTGGCAGTGTCAGCCCGGCGTCTTGCCATTCGCGCAAGGCGAGCTGAGTTGGCCCGATCTCGATGCGGTTATCGTCGTTTGGCGAGCCGTCTGCGAGGTGACTGCCACGGCTCGGATCGATCTTGCGCTGCACACGGTGGTTGTCTTCAAACATCGGTATCTGTTTCCCGCTGTCATCTTGTCGGTGGGCAACGGTACGCCAGGATGCCCTGATGGGCGGAGTGTAGCGCCGGGTTCGGGGTGCAGTCGGTCTGTTTTTCCCCACTTAATGCGTCGAATGCGACATCGTGTGCACAGCGAGCTCGGCCTGCCTGTGTCGCTGTCCGGCAGCGCGGGGTCACGATGTCCGACGGGTGGTCGTTTTGCCGGTGCCATCGTTGAAGGAGCCGAACCACTTGTCCAGGGGCAGCTCTACGTTGCCGTAGTTGCAATTGAAATGGCGATGGTGGAGTTGGTGGAAAAACGTCGAGATGGTGCTGCGATGGTTGCCGATCAGGAGCGATTCGTAACCGGAGTGGGAGGTTGCGGTTGCAAGCGTCAGCCAGTAGAGATGAAACAGCATGTGAACCGGATGCGAGGGTACGATCAGGTGAATGAACACGGAAGACAAGTAGAGCAGGTGCTCGACCGGGTGCATTGAGAATCCGGACCAGGGGCCGGTGACGACGTTGCGGTGGTGTACCGCGTGGTAACGGGTGTACATCGGCTTCCAGTGCAGGAAGCGATGTACCCAGTAGAAATGAAAGGAATACCAGACCCCGATCAACGGAAACCACAGCACAAACCAGATCGGGTTGCCCGCGAGCGTGATCGTTGGCGCCATGCCGCGGGCCAGTGCCATCCACATCAGTGACTCGTATAGCGTCCAGATGGTGACGCCACTTGCCAATGTCCAGAAGACGTTGTCGCGCAGTTGTGAACCGCCGAGAAACAGGGAGCTCAGGGCGGTCGGTGCCTTGTGGCGGAAGCGGAATGCATCGCCTTGCCCCCGCCAGGTATAGAGCCAGAGGTGCAGAAGTGTGGCCAGCGTGGTGTGGAGCAGCAGGTTGCGCAACCAGACTGGGGCGATCCACTCGACGGCCGGCAGCCCGGTTTCTGACAGCGGCGGCTGAAGCCAGTGCCAGACGGCGATGCCGAGCAGTAGATAGAGTGTGAGTTCCGTGAAGGGCAGCCAAGCGCGTGCAAACCATGACAGCACGGCGGTCGGGCGCGGTGGAAAGCTGAACAGCGGCGAGAAGGTGATCGGGTCACCCGGACGCCAGAGCCATTGCGGTATGGCGTCCGCGCGAGGATTGCCAGCCGGTGTCTTGCCGGTGTGTGGGGAGCTGTTGTCGGTCATGCGTGGCACCCGCTGCCATCAGATCAGACGAGTGTGGGGCCTCAGTTGCCATAACACTTTCGGTATGTGACGCAGTAATTCGGATTTTGCGACCTGTGAACGGGTGCAAGACCTGGCCATTAACCGGCAGAGGGTGGCAATGGCGGCGCGGCGTTCCCTGCGACCGGAATTGATCTCCGGTCGCGGGTGTGGGCGCCGGATTCAGCGGTCAGGCGACCTTGATGCTCAGATTGGCTGCACGTTGTAACCGAATGCTCTCGATGACTGCGCCGATTTCATCAGCGCTGTGGGGTTTGGCGTAGTAGAAACCTTGGATCAAATCGCAACCGAGGTCCGCCACTTGGTTGGATTGATCTGAGGTCTCAACCCCTTCGGCAACGGTCTCAATGCCGAGGCCGGTGGCGAGCTGTGTGATCATGTGAACCAGTGAGTGCTCGGGGTTGTCTTTGCTCAATCGGCTCACAAATGAACGGTCGATCTTCAACGCATCCAGTGGCAGATCCTGTAAATAACTGAGGCAGGAGTACCCAGTGCCGAAGTCGTCGATTGCGATGCGCACGCCTGCGGCTTGCAGTGCCCGTAGCTGGGCAGCGGACGAATCCATGTCCACCATGAAGGTGCTCTCGGTCACTTCAATTTCCAACAAATGTGGCGGCACGCCGTGGCGCTGCAACAGGGCCAGAATGGTGCCGCAGAGGGTGTCTTGGTTGAATTGGGATACCGCAACATTGACACTGACCCGAACGCCATCGAGCGGGCCGTCCTGCCACGCGGCGAGCTGGGCAATGGCGGTGTTGAGCACCCAGTTGCCAATGCTGCAAATCAAACCGGATTCTTCGGCGACCGGGATAAAGGCATTAGGTGGGACCAGCCCGCGCACAGGGTGATTCCAGCGAATCAATGCCTCAAGGCTCACCACATCACCAGTCTGGGTGTTGATCTGCGGCTGATAATGCAGCGTAAATTGCTCTTCCTTGAGTGCTCGCACCAGCTCGGTCTCAAGTGATTCTTTGGCTTTGCGCTGAGCGGTTGGGTCAATTTGGCTAAAGCACCGTGTCTGGCCTTTGCCGCAGTTCTTGGCTTCGTACATCGCCATGTCTGCGGCTGAGATCAGGGCTTTGGTTGAATCGAGGTCATTGGAAGTCAGGCTCACACCAACGCTCGCGCCGACGCTTACGCGTACACCGTCAATGTCGATTGGCTTGGAGATCGAGTTGACAATGCGCTCGGCGAGCGCTTGGCAATTGGCTTCGGTTGCGTCGTCTTGACACAGCACCATGAATTCATCACCACCAATGCGCGAGGCGAGATTTGGCGCGGTCACCAGCGCGTTGAGTCGCTGGCCGATTTTTGCGAGGACTTTGTCACCGATTTCGTGTCCATAGACATCGTTGACAGGTTTGAATCCGTCGAGGTCGATGAACAACAACCCCAACGGCTGGTTGTCCGAGCGCCGTGCGAGCCGAGAGTCAATTTGGTCCATCATCAGGTTGCGGTTGGGCAGTCCAGAGACAGAGTCGTAGTAGGCGAGCTCCCGAATCCGGTGTTCGGATTGGTGCAACGCGTGTTCGATCGCCTTGCGCTCGGAGATGTCGAGCACAAAGCCGTCGAGATAACTGGGGGATTGGTCGTCTTCGTCGAACACACCTATGCCGCGTTCTGAGACCCACTTGTAGTTGCCGTCCCGGGTTCGCAGGCGATACTCAATGTTCCACGTGGTGCGCGCTTCGACCGCAGCCATGACAGCGGCATCGACAGCTTCGCTGTCTGAGGGATGAATCAGGTTTGCATAGCTCATCACCAGGTTGCCCACGAGCTCGTCGGCAGCGTAGCCAGTGAGGCATTGAACCCCCTCACTCATGTGGTGCATGGTCCAGTCGTCGTCGCAGGCGCAGCGGAAAAACACCCCGGGGATGTTGTCCATGAGATCTTTATAGAGAGTGTGCGAATTCACGGCGGTACTCCAAATGCCGGTCAATGGCCATCCCGTCCGCTATCGCCTGATTTGAAACTTTTTGTAATGTTCGCACTCAATCGAGCACAAATATGAACGATGGAGCAGAGTGTCCACACGATCGAGCAGCAATCTCAGGGCTCAGGGGGTATCGAACCAGCCAGTTGTCGCGTCAACAGCGTCGGCACCGGTGCGGTACCAGCGCAAGGTTGCGTAGAGCTTGACCACATCGCCCACGATGATCAGGCCCGGTGGCTCAAAACCCGCGTCAGTTGCGAGCTGGTGCAGGCTGCTCAAAGTGCCAACCGCAACGCGTTGGTGCGGGGTGGTACCTTGCTGCACCAGTGCCGCGGGCGTCTCCGCCGAGCGACCGTGTGCTACCAGCTCGCGCTGGATAACCGGCAAGCTCACGGTGCCCATGTAGAACACCAGCGTCTGGTGAGGGTCGATCATGTGCTGCCAGTTGAGCACGAGATCACCGGCTTTGAGGTTGCCGGTGTGGAAGCTCACGCTCTGCGCGTGGTCGCGGTGGGTGAGTGGGATGCCGGCGTAGGCGGCGCAGCCGCTGGCAGCGGTCACGCCTGGCACCACCTGGAATCGCACACCGTGCTCTACCAGCGTCTCGATCTCCTCGCCGCCGCGGCCGAAGACAAAGGGGTCGCCGCCTTTGAGCCGGCACACACGCTTGCCGGACTGTGCGAGCTCGACCAGCAGCAGGTTCAGGTCCGGTTGCGGGATGTGGTGTTCGCTGCGGCGCTTGCCGGCGTAAATGGCTTCGGCGTTACGCGGGATCAGCGCGCGAATGGGCGGCGAGACCAGACGGTCCCAGACCACAACGTCGGCTTGTTGTAACAAACGCAACGCGCGCACGGTCAGCAGGTCCGGGTCACCGGGGCCTGCGCCAACAATAAACACTTCGCCGTTGGTGTCGAGTTGATCTGGCGCCTCAAGCAGCCGCGTGAGCACCGTCTCGGCCTCATCATCACGGCCACCATGGACTAAATCTGCGACCGGGCCCTCGAGCACTTCCTGCCAGAAGCGCCGGCGTGATGCCGCTGGCACAGTGCGTTTGACCGCGCCGCGAAAGCGTTCGAGCAAGGCTGCAAGCCGGCCGTAGCTCTCGGGCAGCAACGTCTCCAAGCGGCCACGGATCAGGCGCGCGAGCAGCGGGGAGGCGCCGCTGGTGGAGATGGCAACCTGGATCGGGTCGCGGTCGATCACGGAGGGCAGGATGAAGTCGCCACCCTGGCTGTCTGTCGCGGCGTTGCACAGGATTTTGCGTGCGCGGCAATGGGCCGCGATCTCGCGGTTGAGTGCCGCGTCATCGGTTGCGGCAAATACCAGGTCGGCACCGTCGAGGTCGCCCAATTCAAAGCGGCGGTGGTGGCAGCAGGCGCGATCGTCGCCGACCAGGTCAGCGTGGATATCTGGCGCGACCACGGTCAGCAGCACGCCCGCGCGCAGCAACAGCTCGGCCTTGCGTGTGGCGACGGCGCCGCCGCCGACCATCAGCGCGTTGCGGCCCTCGCTGTCGAGAAAAAGAGGGAGGTATGGCATCCCTATAGTGTGACGCATCGACGTCGATCTCACCATGCGTCGAAGTTGATAATGCGACCTGTATCGTGGCAATTGCCGCACGAGCCCGAGCTTGCCACTGGCGCTTACACGATCCAGTGGACCTCTGGTAAAGGGGCTGCGGTATAGTCGGCCACAACAGCATTCGGGCATTGCCCAGGAGAGAGACTGTGGATAACGCAGACGACAAACACCAGCGCAGTGCCGAGAAGCGCAACGCGGGCTATGAGAAAAAACAGTCCAAAGCCACCACCGAAAAGGGGTTGGTGATTGTCAACACCGGCACCGGCAAGGGCAAATCCACGGCGGCCTTTGGCATGGCGTTGCGGGCGGTGGGCCACGGCATGAAAGTCGGCGTGGTGCAGTTCATCAAGGGCGCAATGGCAACCGCTGAGCGCGATCTGCTCGACGCCTACGAGCAGGTCGAGTTCCACACTCTTGGCGATGGCTTCACGTGGAAAACCCAAGACCGCCAGAAGGACGTTGAGTCCGCCGAGCGCGCTTGGGCGGTGGCGGCGCGGTTGCTCGCCGATGACACTGTGTCTGTGGTTGTGCTCGACGAGCTGAACTGGGCGTTAAAATACGAATACGTGCAGCTCGACGCGGTGTTGGCTGCACTTGCAGCACGCCCGCCGATGCAGCATGTGGTGATCACCGGTCGCAACGCGCCCGACGGCTTGGTTGAAGCGGCCGATATGGTCAACGAGATCCGCTCAATCAAGCACCCCTATAAAGAACAAGGGGTCAAGGCGCAGGCGGGCGTCGAGTATTGAGCTGTAGAGCGCCGCACAAGCTTGTTGATCGTCTCCTAGTAACCGTCGTGCTGATGGCGGGTCTGCTGGGCTGTGCAAGCCTGCCGCCAGCGCAGACACCGGGCGGGTCTGATGCGAGGCCCGCCGCCGTGCTGATGAAGCTGTTTGGCCAAGAACCCGTCAAAGCCACTTGGCTGTCTAAGTCGTTCCGTCAAGCCATCACAGCGCAGCAGCTCACCGCGCTTCGCGATGACCTCGCCGCAGAGCTCGGGCTGCTCAAGGCAGTGGAGCCGGGTGAGGGCGTGTGGCGTATGAGCTTCGAGCGTGGCGTGCTGCCGGTTTTTCTGCAACTCAACTCAAGGGGTGAGATCAACACCCTCTGGTTTAACCCGATTGAGCCGCCGGGGCCACTCGATGCCGACCAGATTCGGGAACTCATGGCTAACTTTGATGGCCAGGTTTCGGTGTTGGTTGAGCGCGAGGGTGAGACCTTGCTGTCGCAGCACGCCGACACGCCGCTCGCGGTGGGCTCTGCCTTTAAACTCACGGTTTTGCAGGCGCTGCGCGCCGCGATCGCTCGCGGCGACATCTCCGCCGATGAAGAGCTGGTTTTGCGCAGGGCGCAAAAGTCCCTGCCAAGTGGACAGCTACAAGACAAGTCCGACGGCTCTCGCTGGCGAATCGACGACCTCGCGCGGCGCATGATTGCCCACAGCGACAACACCGCAACCGACATGCTGATTGAGCGCGTTGGCCGCTCCGCGATCGAGGCCCTGGCACCGCGCAACACACCTTTTCTCAAAACCGCCGAGGTATTTCGCCTCAAGAACCCAGACAACGCAGTGTTTTTGGCGCGGTGGCGAGACGGGGAGAGGGCGGCTGTGCTCGACGAACTCGAGCAGACTCAATTGCCGGCTGTGTCGCTCTTCGCAGCGGGGCCAGTCGCGCTCGATATCGAGTGGTTTTACTCGGTGCGTGAACTCTGCACCACCCTCAAAGTGATTGGCTTCGACCCCATTGTGACCGTCAACACCGCGCAGCTCGACCCATCGCACTGGGCGCGCGTGGCCTATAAAGGCGGGTCTGAGCCCGGCGTCTTCAACCAGAGTTTCCTGCTCGAAGACCACGACGGCCGACACAGTTGTGTGGTGGCGAGCTGGAACAACCCAGAGGGCATGGTGACCATTCCCTTTCTCAATCTCGTCAGTCACTTGGCGCGGTTCGCGCGTACGGCGGGCTGAACACGCGTCGCACGGCAGGGTGCTGAGGTCGCATTCAATCCCGATTCGATCGAGTGAGCTGATACAATTGGCGCCGCGATCGGTAACCCGCCCCCGCCAGGGATTGGGTTTAAAAGGGAATCGGGTGAAATGCCCGGGCTGCCCCCGCAACTGTAACGACTGAGTTTGACGCAACCGCCACTGGCACACCGCCGGGAAGGCGCGTCACACGATGACCCGGAGCCAGGAGACCTGCCCTCGCACAACGTTCCTATCAGAGCGGGGAGCTCACTTTGGACCGATCAGCATCGACTGTTCTTCACGTCTGTACCACCTGCAACCGCGAGCGCGCCGCTGAGGCCGACGACGGCTTGAGCGGGGGTGAACATTTCTTCAACGAACTCCAATCGACCTTCTCGGGCAGCGGTGTCGAACTGCGCCCGGTGCAGTGTCTGATGGGGTGCGAGCACGCTTGCAATGTGCATCTCTGCGACCCGGGCAAGCTCAGCTATGTGATCGGGCGCTTCGACCCCACTGCGGAGTCGGCGCAAGCGCTGCGCGATTACGCAGCGCTCTATTGCGAGTCCGAGACCGGACAAGTGCCGTACAAGCAATGGCCTGCGGCCATCAAAGGGCATTTCATCGCCCGCATGCCCCCCATCAAAACGAGTGAATCATGAAAAAGCTGCCCGCCACGGTTGTCACGGGATTTCTTGGCAGTGGCAAGACCACACTATTGCAAAACGTGCTCAAGAACACCGACGGTCTACGGGTGGCGGTGATCGTCAACGAATTCGGTGCGATGGACGTTGACACCGAGCTCGTGCGCCAGTGTGCGGTCGGTTGTGAGGATGAGACCGAATCCGGGCCTGGCATCTATGAATTGGCCAACGGCTGCATCTGTTGCACGGTTCAAGAAGAATTCCACCCCGTGCTTGAGCAGCTTATCGAACGCCGTGACCAGATCGATCACATCCTAATCGAGACCTCCGGGCTCGCGTTGCCAAAACCGCTGGTGCAGGCATTTGCCTGGCCGGAGATCCGCACCGCCTGCACCGTGGACGCGGTGATCACGGTTGTGGACGGGCCGGCTGTGGCCGCCGGGCGCTTTGCCGATGACCCCGACGCCGTGCAGGCGCAGCGGCTCGCCGATGACAGCCTCGATCACACGCCAGAGCTGATCGAGCTCTTCTCAGACCAGCTCAGCGCTGCGGATCTGGTGTTGGTCAACAAGTCAGATAGCTTGTCTGCGGATCAGCTCACGGCCGTCACCGACACGATCACTGCAAAGTTGCCGCGCGCGGTAAAAGTGCTGCCAACCACTCACTGCGCGCTCGACTCGAGTGTGTTGCTCGGGGTGGGGGCTGCGGCCGAGGACAACATCGACGCGATCCACACCCACCACGATCACCACCATCACCACGGCGAGGAGCACCACCATGCCCACGACGTGTTCAGCCACGTAGTGCTCGATCTGCCGCCAATGGAGCAGTCACATTTGCAAGCCGGGCTCGACGCACTGGTCGCGGCGCACACCGTGTTCCGAGTCAAAGGCCACGCGGCGATCCCGGACAAGCCCATGCGGATGTTGGTTCAGGGTGTCGGCGAGCGATTCGACTTGCATTTTGACCGGCGCTGGGCGGCTGATGAGACGCGGCGCACACGGCTTGTGTGCATCGGTTTCGATCTCGATCAGTCTGTTTTGGAAGCGCATTTCAATGTGTAAGATTATCGCCGTCGCACTCGCTTTGATCAGCGGCACGGCGGGCGCGCACTTTCAGTTGTTGTTGCCCGCCGGGGAACTCGCTTTGCAACGCCCAGCCAAGAAGACACTCTATTTGCCATTCACGCACCCGGCGGTATCCGGACAGGTCATGGACATGGCGAGGCCGGAGTCGCTGTTTGTGGTTCACCGTGGCGAGCGAACTAATGCACTCGACTCCGTGGTGGCGTCATCGTTTTCCTCGGCCGAGAACACCGGTGCGTCATGGCTTGCAAGTCACGCTTTTAAGCGCCTCGGTGATCATGTTTTGGTGATTGAACCGGCGCCGTATTTTGAGGCGGCCGAAGATAAGTACATTCAGCAGCTCACCAAGACGGTGGTAAACGTCGGTGGCTTGCCAACTGACTGGGACGCTGAAATCGGTCTGCCGGTGGAAATCATGCCACTGAGTAACCCCGCCGCTGTCTGGGCCGGCAGCACCTTCACAGCCCAAGTGCTCGCAGGCGGCCAGCCTGTGCCGGGCGCGGAAGTTGAGATCGAGATGCTCAACTACGAAATCGACGCCGACGCGAACGGCTTCAGGGCGGAGCCCAACGTTGAGATTCCCGT
Organism: uncultured Granulosicoccaceae bacterium; assembly: GCA_937925815.1. Taxonomy (GTDB): domain Bacteria; phylum Pseudomonadota; class Gammaproteobacteria; order CALCKW01; family CALCKW01; genus CALCKW01. Next base: position 9,705 of record CALAMQ010000130.1, read on the forward strand.
GCCGCTGCTTGAAACACAGGCGCTACGCGCCGACAGCAATGGCGTGATCACCCTTGGCATACCCTTCGCCGGGCGCTGGGGTATTGCGGCCCTGGATTTAGTGCCTGGCAGTGAACACGAAGGCAAGCCGCTGTCGATTGACGCCGTACTCTGGCTCGACGCGCGGTCACCGCTCGCGACCCGCTGACATGCACGTGGTTGACGGAGTGCTCAGCGCCCCCGTGCTCCTCGCCGGAGCCGGTGTGGCATTGGCAGGTACGGCAGTTGGCTTGCGCACCCTCGATCACCGCAATTTGCCCGTCACGGGTGTGTTGTCGGCCACGTTTTTCGTCGCTTCCCTGATCCACGTGCCACTTGGGCCCTCCAGTGTGCACTTGGTGCTCAATGGCTTGCTCGGGTTGTTGTTAGGGTGGCTCGCTTTTCCCGCCGTGTTGGTCGCCGCTGCATTGCAAGCGGTGTTTTTTGGATACGGTGGTCTGTTTGTGCTCGGTGTCAACGTTGCCAATGTCGCGCTGCCAGCGGTCTTGCTTGGCGCGTTGCTCAGGCCCTGGATTTGGCGCGAGGGGGCGCTTGGCACCGGCTGTGCGTTCACCCTCGGCGCGGGCAGTGTGCTTGCCACGTCATTGCTCGTGGCCTTGTCACTCGCGTTCAGCGGGGAGGCCTTTTGGGTGGCGGCAAAGCTCACTGTGCTGTCACACCTGCCGGTGGCACTGATTGAAGGCTTCCTGTGTGTGGCGGCCCTCGCGCTCGTACGCCGTGTGCGACCGGGTTTCCTCGCCGAGGCATGGCAATCATGATGGCTGCTCGGTGGTGCCAGACATGGCTTTTCTTGCTGTTGTTTGCCGCCTTACCTGTCAGCGCGCACAACGTCGTTGGATCGGTTTTTGTTGACGGCGACTTGCTCGAGGGTGCATTCGGTTTCAGTAACGGTGATCTCGCACCATCCAATGCACCTGTCCAGTTACTCTCGCCCGAAGGCAGTGTGGTGGCCACGACGGTGACTGATGAGCAGGGCGAGTTTGCGTTTCGTGTGACCGAGGCGCTCGCCTACCAAATCGTTGCCGACCTCGGTCAGGGACATCTTGGTACGGTCGAGGTGTTCCCGGAGGACATTGTGTTGCCAACGTCGTCGCAGGATGCCGCCGTTGATTCGACCGCAGACATCCTGCCTGAGCCTGCAACAGCCGCAGCCAGTTCCGCCACCAGTAGTGTGGATACGGCAGCGTCATCTCTCGTGCTGATTGATCCCGCTGCGCTCGACGCCACGGTCAACCGCGCGGTGGCGGCTCAGCTCAAGCCACTGCGGCGTGATCTGCTGGCGATGCAATCTGCGACGCGCTTGTCTGACATTCTCGGCGGACTTGGTGTCATCATTGGCTTGTGTGGCGGGGCGGCGTTTTGGCTCGCGCGTCGGTCGCAAGGCGGCAGTCGCTGATGGCGCTTGGACACAGCAGCGCGGCCTGGAACGGTCAGGCCTTGAGCCGAGATGGCGGGCAGTTGGCGGCCTTTGATCCGCGACTGAAATTAATGCTGTCTATTGGCTTTGCGCTCGCGGTTGTGCTGGTCGAGAGCACAGCGCTCAAGGCGCTGTTTGCCGTTGTTGGCCTGAGTCTGTGCGTGATCGCCGGTATTCCGCGCGCCAAGTTGCTGCGCCGTATCGCAGCGCTCGAGGGGTTTATGGTGTTGATGGTGCTGCTGCTGCCGTTCACCGTACCGGGCCCAACCCTTTTCTCTGTGGGCGGCTTGCACGCAAGTTGGACGGGCTTGCATCAAGGCGTAGATATCTTGCTCACCGCGACAGCGGTGGTCGCGGGTTTGATGGCGCTCGTAGGCAGTTTGCCCGCCAACGTCTTGGGGCAGACGCTCGCATCCTTCGGTGTGCCCGAGCGGCTGGTGGCGTTGCTGATGCTCACCGTGCGCTATCTCGATGTGGTCGGCGGGGAGTACCGCCGTATGCGCAACAGCATGCGCGCGCGCGCTTTTGTTGCCGGCACCAACCGCCACACCTGGCGCAGCGTGGGGCATTTGGTGGGCATGGGGTTGTTGCGCTCGATAGACCGCGCAGAGCGGGTGACCGACGCGATGCGCTGTCGCGGTTTCGATGGCCGTTATCCGATACTCTACCCCTTTCGCTGGCAGCTACACGACACCGTGGCCGCCCTTGCATCTGCGCTTGTACTCATTGGAGTGGTGATGTGGTCGATGCCTTGATCTCTGTTGACGATCTCGGTTACAGCTATTGTGGCCGTCAACACCTGTTTCACGGCGTGAGCTTCGCGCTGCACGCGGGCGAGCGCTTGGCCGTGCTTGGCGACAACGGTGTTGGCAAGACCACGCTCTTGTCGCTGTTGGTGGGGCTGCGCAAAGCGCGCAGCGGTTCGATCACGGCTTTTGGCACGCGGTGTGAGAGCGAGGCTGAATTTGTCGCCGTGCGCAAGCGCGTGGGCTACGTCTTCCAAGATCCAGATGATCAGCTCTTCTGTCCAACGGTGCTTGAAGACTTGTGTTTTGGGCCGATCAATCTCGGCATGTCAGAGGCGGAGGCGGTTGACGTCTCACGTGCCATGCTTGAACAACTTGGCATCGCGTCCCTTGCCGACAAAGTGTCTTTCCAGTTGTCTGGCGGACAGAAGCGCATCGTGACGCTCGCGTCGGTGCTGGTGATGCAGCCCGATGTGCTATTGCTCGACGAGCCGACCAACGCGCTCGACGCGCATGCGCGCGAACGCCTGCTGTCCACCTTGCTCGAGTTGCCGCAAGCGATGATCGTGGTCTCGCACGACAAAGACTTTGTCGAGTCCTTGGCGACGCGCTCGTGCACTCTGCAGCCCGCGGGCTTAATGGCCCCGCTGCGACCCGTGGTGGCGTGAGCTCGCCGCTTGCAAGCCCGGTGTTTGCACGGCTGTTTGCGGCGCAAGTGTTGTCTCTCAGTGCCAATGGTTTGGTGGTTGCAGGTCTCGCGCTGACAGCCTTCAGTTTGCGCCCCGAGGCCGCGGGCACGCTGCTCGCAACCGCCTTGATCGCCAAAATGGTGGTCTACGTCACGGTCGCGCCGGTGGTCGGCGCTTTGATTGATAAATTGCCGCGCCGAGGTTGGTTGGTTGCACTCGATCTCGCGCGAGCAGCACTGCTGCTGGTGTTGATGCACGCCGCAGATGACATGGCCTTTGTGCTCGCCTGCGCAGGCTTTTATGTGTTCTCGGCCGCGTTCACCCCAATCTACCAAGCGGCCATTCCGGATTTGCTCGACGATGCGCAGTATGTGCGCGCGCTCAGCTGGTCGCGCTTGGCCCAAGAGCTAGAGGGCTTGGTTGGACCGCTGCTCGCGGCGTCGCTGTTACTGGTGGCCGCGCACGACACTTTATTTGCACTCGCCTCGGTGCTGCTCGGACTCTCGGCCGCTCTGGTGTGGTTGAGCGCGGTGCCCGACGCCGCACCCAGTGAACGGGCCAAAGGCGTCTTGCACAACCTCGCTTACGGATTCCGGGTCTATACCCGGACACCGCGCTTGCGGGCATTGCTCGCTTTGCACGCGGCGGTGTCATTCAGCGGTGCGTTGGTGATCGTCAACACCGTGGTTCTGGTGCGGCAGCAATTTGGCCTCGCTGAGCACTGGGTGCCGCTGACTGCCGGTGCCGCAGGGGTCGCCGCTGTGCTCGCAGCCTGGTCGGTGCCGGCTTTGTTGCGGCGCTAGAGCACGCGCGCGGTGATGCTCAGCGGTGCTTTGTTGACGATGGTTGGTCTCGCGCTTGGGGCGCTGTTTACTGGGCACGGCGCCGTGTTGGTGGTGTGGGCCTTGATTGGCGCGGGCAGTGCACTGGTGCTGACGCCATCCGGTCGGGTGATCATCGGCTCGTGTCAGGCGTCTGATCGCAGTGTGTTGTTTGCGACCAATTTCTCGGCCTCTCACGCTATCTGGCTGCTCGCCTACGCGCTGGCGGGCTGGGTCAGTGTGAGCTTGCCTGTGGCTGCGTGGTTCTGGGTGCACGCCGTCGTGGTGGGATTGAGTGCGTTGCTCGCCGCGCGGCTCTGGCCCAGGGGCGATACAGATAGGTTGCGGCACCGCCACGCCGCCTTCGATCACGAGCACCTGCACACCCACGACGCACACCACCAACATGCCCATGAAGGCTGGGAGGGCCCAGAGCCGCACCGCCACCCGCATCACCACGACGCGGTAGAGCACGAGCACCCCTTTGTGATCGACGAGCACCATCGACACTGGCCACGTTGACGGTCTGCAATGCGCTCGCGGCGGCTAATTCGGTCGATGGCGCAGTCCCTGCACCGACTGGGTTCACACTACAGTTAATCGGGAAGGGCATGGGCTTTCTGGCAACGTTGCTCAAAGGCATCGGCGGGGCTGTGGGCGGCGTGCTCTGCGGTTTTGCAGCTATTGCATCGATTGCCTGCTGCGGCCACCTCATGGGTCTTGGAGAATTGAGCGCTTACCGTTCCGGCGCGTTGCTCGGTGGCTTTGCGCTCTGGGGCATGTTGCAGCCGCGGCGGTTTCTGGTTGTGATCTACCCGGTGTTAATGCTGGTTGATGTCTCGGGCACCAGCGTCGGTTGGAGTGGTGGTTGGCGCAGTGCGTTGATTGGCGGGAGTATGCTCGTCGGTGCCGCTTTGCTCGCGCTCGGGTGGTTTTTACAGCACGAGGTCCTAGGGCAAAGCGGCGTCGCCTTGTTCTGGTTGCCCTTTGTCATCCAATTTCTCTCGCGTCGCCCCCGCACGAAAGACGCACCGTGAGCCTGTGCAGTACGGATAACTACCGGCATTCACCAGCCGCAGGCGCCAGTCAGCTAAACTTAAAGCCACTGAATGACTACCGGATGGGTTGCTGATAATGGCCGCCAAAATTGCTGTATCCAAACCCCTTGTCGTACTTCACGGCGACGAAATGGCGCAGATTGCCTTCGATCGAATTCTCGAGCAATTTGTGCGCAGCCGGCTCGAGATCAATTTGGTTGAGATCGACCTCACCGCCGAGAACCGCCTGCTGACCAACGGCCAGGCCGTGTCCGATGCAATCGACGCGCTCAAGACGCACGGTGTCGGTATCAAGAACGCTGGCATGACAGTCAACCGCAGCCAGCTCGATGCGTTGTTGGCCAAGCACCCGCACATTGTCGAGGCCGACCTGCACCGCCTTGCCACCAAGTCTCCCAACGGCGCCATCCGCAAGGGCATCGGCGGCAACATCACGCGCGAGGACATTCAATTTCGCAACATCGAGCTCATGCAGCCCGGTTGGGCGGGGCGTGATATCGAAGTCTTTACGATGGAAGTTGGCGGCATCAAGCACAGCGCTAATGCACTTTCCAATGCAACTGGCGTAGTCAAGCTGATGTTTGTTGGCAGCAGTGGCGATCCCGAGGAGTTGCATCGGCGGTTCATCAACAAGGGTGACCCCTGGTTGCTCGCGACCAACGACATGACCGATGTCGAGTCCTGGGCCCACACTTTTTTTAAGCGCGCGATTGATGAAAAGCGTGACGCTTACCTCGGCCTCAAAGACACGGTGATTCCGGGCTATGACGGCGTCATGCGCGAGGCCATTGAGGCGATCTTCGAAGCAGAGTACCGGTCACAGTTCGAGGCGGCTGGCATCGACTACCACTACGAACTCATCGACGCACAAGCGGCGCGCCTCGTCGCCAACCCGCCGGAGCGCGCGCTTTGGGGTGTGCCTGATAACACCAGTGGCCGCAAGCTGCTCAAGCTTGTTGAAGAGCTCAAACTGCACGGTATCCCCAAGCGCGAAGCGCATGTGTCGATCTCACGCATGAGCGCCGGTGGTGGCGATCAGTACGGCAGTTACAACGCCGCAATGCCAGAAGACGGCATCCTCAAAGTCATTCTCGACGGCTGCGAGGTGCACGCACGCAACGTCAATGCGGGCGACCCGGCGCTCTTTATGAGCAATGACCGTGAGGCGATCAAAGACTGGGTGTTGCAGGTGTTTCGCGATGCCTCGCGCAAAAACAAAGAAGTCTATTTCGGTCTCAAACGCGAGTACATGGATTACGACGACGTCTTCAGCAACGTCATCGCGCAAGTTCGAACTGAACTTGCTCAGCTCGACACGCCGCCGCCGTCGTTCATGATCATGCGCCCGTCCAGCCAGCTCAAAAAGATGATCACCGATCCGCCGCGCAATGCACTCTACCCAGCGCAAAATCTTGACGGCGACATCTTCTCCGACATCTCCGCCGCACTTGGGGGCAGTCTTGCAACAGCGAGCTCGATCATCGAGAGCAAGGATGGCACCATGCTGTTCGAAGCACCGCATGGCACTGCGCACGACCTCTACCTCAAATACCTCGAGTCAGACGGCAAGGAGGCCTTATTCAATTCCTCCGCGTTGCTCTATGCGCTCGCCAACGCACTCGAGACGCTGGCAGACCGCGAGGAGAACGCCGATTTGCACGAGTATGCGGTCTCGCTCAAGCGCGCGCTGATCGACACTGTCGACGCGGGCATTATCACCGGTGACCTCAAGGGCAAAACAACTGACCCAGATTCCGAGACGCTAGTCGATATGTTCGGCTTTCTCGACGCAGTTGAGTCACGTCTCGGGTGATGTGGCGCAATCTGGGGGTGGGGAAGTCTTTGGGCGCGCGGCCATGAGTGACCGCGCTGAAATCACACAACGGCTTGCCGCGCGCGTGCGCGAGGAGCGCAACGCCAAGGGCCTGAGTCTCGACGCACTGTCCAAACTCTCGGGCGTGTCGCGTTCGATGCTGAGTCAGATAGAACGCGGTGAATCGAGCCCGACAGTTGCGAGCCTGTGGAATCTAACGCGCGCGTTGAACGTGGACTTCTCGCGGCTGCTCGACGAGGAAGCGACTGAGCACGCGGCCATTCGCGAGCACCTGCGAGCAGGCCAGGTGCCAGTCATTCGCGATCGCAGCGCAGGCTGTGACATCCGCATCTTGAGCACACCTGATGAAGTAGGCCAAACAGAGGTCTATGACATCGACTTCAGCGCCGGTGCGGCGCTCGAGAGCGCCCCGCACAAAACCGGTTGCACAGAGCACCTGACGGTCTTCTCCGGAACAGTGGAAGTTGTATCAGCCGGGGAGAGCGCAGTTGCCCACGCCGGTGACACGGTGCGCTATGCCGCAGATGTCGATCACGCCATCCGTGCCGAGAAGGCCGCGCGCGTGCTCCTGGTAGTAAAGAACCCCTGATAAACATCTGTGTTGTCTGTGGTTGACCGGTTGCAAACGCTGGTTGAGCATTTTTCGACGCTCGGATCCTGCTGCATTGAGCTGCGCCACTGCAGCTGCCTATTGCACCGTAATTCCGTAATATTTGCATCCGTCCAATATGCTGTACATATCCAATAAATAGGAATAGTATCCGTTGTATAGGAATTCGACGGATACTTCTCCCATGTCATCAGGCTTTCTCAGCCATGTGCGCAACACCCTCGATGCCATCGAGGCCGACGGGCTGACCAAGCGCGAGCGCACGATCAACTCGCCCCAGTCACACCGTGTCTCGGTGTCGTCCTCTACTGGTGAGCGCAGGATGATTAACCTCTGCGCAAACAACTACCTCGGGCTCGCCGACCACCCGGATCTGATCGCAGCGGCGAAGTCGGCGATGGATTCTCACGGCTACGGCATGGCGTCGGTGCGCTTTATCTGTGGCACCCAGACACTGCACCGCGAGCTCGAAGCAGGGCTGGCGGCGCTGCTCGGTATGGAAGACGCCATTCTTTTCGCCGCGTGCTTCGACGCCAACGGTGGGCTGTTCGAGCCCTTGCTCGGCCCTGAGGACGCGATTGTGTCCGACGCGCTCAACCACGCGTCAATCATTGATGGCATCCGCCTGTGCAAGGCCAAACGCTACCGTTATGCCAACTCCGACATGGGTGAACTCGAAGCCAGTCTGGCTCAAGCGCGCAGCGATGGCGCGAGGCATATCTTGATTGCAACTGACGGCGTCTTCTCAATGGATGGCTCGATTGCCCGCCTCGCAGAGATCACGGCTTTGGCTAAACGCTTTGATGCCGAGGTGATGGTGGACGATTGCCACGCCACTGGGTTCATGGGGCCTGGTGGCGCCGGTACGCCTGCGCACTGTGGTGCCGGAGTTGACATTCTGACCGGAACGCTCGGCAAGGCGCTCGGCGGCGCGCTGGGTGGTTATGTCGCAGGTCCGAAGCCAGTTGTCGACCTGTTGCGGCAGCGAGCGCGGCCGTACCTCTTCTCAAACGCCTTGCCACCGGCGATCACAGCGGCCGGCATTGCGGCCTTGCGTTTGATTGCCGAGGGCGATGCCCTCAGGGCGCGCCTGTTCGAGAACACACGTTACTGGCGAGCAGGACTCACTGAACTCGGCTTCGATCTGCTGCCTGGCGAACACCCGATTGTGCCGGTGATGCTTGGCGACGCGCAGCGTGCGCAAGACATGGCATCCAAGCTCGATGCGCTCGGGGTCTTTGTGTCGGGCTTTTTCTACCCGGTGGTGCCAAAGGGGCAGGCGCGGATTCGCACCCAGATGTCGGCCGCGTTGACACGCGACGACCTCGACACCGCACTCGAGGCTTTCGCCCGGGTTGGGCGCTCGATTGGCGTATTGTCATGAGCGCCCTCAATTCGATGGTGGCACTTGAGAAGTCCCGCGCGGAGGCGGGTCTCTGGATGGTGGATGCCCCGCTGCCCGACATTGGCCCAGACGACGTGCTGATCAAAGTCAACGCGACTGGCATTTGTGGCACCGATATCCATATCTGGAACTGGGATGACTGGGCGGCGAACACCGTGCCGGTGCCGCTGATCACAGGCCATGAGTTCGCCGGGGAAATCGTCGAGCTCGGTCGCGATGTGACCGGATTGCGAATTGGGCAGCGCTGTTCTGGGGAGGGGCACTTGGTCGAGACGGACAGCCGGCAATCCCGCGCTGGCAAGTTTCACCTCGACCCGGGCACACGCGGCATCGGTGTGAATGTGCAAGGTGCGTTCGCGCAATACCTCGCGATGCCAGCGTTCAACGTGGTGCCGCTGCCCGATGACATCCCGGATGAGATCGGCGCGATCCTCGATCCGCTTGGCAACGCGGTGCACACAGCGCTGAGCTTTGATCTTCTCGGTGAGGACGTGCTGATCACCGGTGCCGGTCCAATCGGCATCATGGCCGCCGCGGTCGCGCGTTACGCTGGCGCACGGCACGTGGTGATCACCGACATCAACGCCAAGCGCCTGGCATTGGCGGAGCACGTGGTGCCAAGTGTGGTGACAGTTGACGTCAGCTGCGAGGCACTGGAAGACGTGAGTGCGCGCCTAGGGCTCACGCAAGGCTTTGATATCGGCCTTGAGATGTCGGGCAGTCAGGCGGCGCTTGATCAAATGATTGACGCCTTGGTGATGGGTGGCAAGATTGCCATGCTTGGTATACCGCCCGGTAAGTCGCCAGTCGACTGGAGCCGTGTTGTGTTCAAGGCGATCACGATAAAAGGTGTCTACGGGCGTGAGATGTTCGAGACCTGGTACAAGATGATCGCGATGCTGCAAAACGGTCTGGACGTCAGCCGTGTGATTACCCACCGATTTGACGTCGCGGCGTTTCGCGACGGCTTTGATGCGATGCGGTCTGGGCAGTCGGGGAAAGTGGTGTTGTCTTGGTCCTAGAATTTCACGGGAAGCCGCCGAATGAAGGATCACCTGATAGTGCCGCTGTGGGCGCAACGGCGCAACGGCGCAACGGCGCGGCGTTTTCTGCGCCTGCGGTAGCGGCATGTGATAACCCCGGCGGTTTATCCCTTGCGGCATTTGGTGCGAGCGATCAATAAATAGTGGCAATAGAGGCTGGTGCTTTGGTCGCAGCGAACATAGGTTCACACGCAATAAAAACAGTAGAACTCAGTTTATAGTGATCAATTTAGGTCAGAGATTTGCGCAATATCCGTCCAAACCGCTGCCTAGGCACACATATTTCATCTTGAAGCGCATGAACCGCATCGGGGTTTTAGAGATTGAGTTGCGGCCACTACATCGCGTGATGTCGGTGTCGACTGGACACTGACAAGGTATTGACCATGTTTAAGAAATTGTTGTGCTCTGCTGCGTTGTGTTGCTTCGTGTTGCCGGCAGCGGCGGACGGTCTCGACTACGACTACTTCCAATTCTCTGGGATAAAGGTCGACTTGACCGATATCAACGAGCACGCCTACATCTACGACCTGACTTTGGGCTTTGCACCTGATGAGAAGACCTACTACGAACTTGGCTTGGGGTCTGCCGTTGAGGGCAGCGAGTACCTCAGTCTGAAGGGCGGTTGGCGCAAGACTAACGCGTCCGGTCAAAGCGTATACGGTGCACTCGGTGGCTGGGTTAGCGGCGACGCTGTTGTGACGTTTGATCTCGGTGGCCGGTTCATGATTGAAGACTTCGTCGAACTCAACACCAATGCGCAGTTGTACCGTCACAGTGACGACGGTGGCGTTATTATAGGTGCTGGAATTCGGGCCTTTGTCACCGAGGGTTTTGCCGTGGGTTTGAATGTGAACGTTGCCGACGATGACACGCGCGAGACCTGGCTATCTTTTCGATTTGTGGAAGTCGAGCGGCCCTACGGCGAGTCGGGTTTGCTCACCCGCTAGATCGGTGTCGGTGGCAATTTGCGACGGATAGCAGTTTGCCAAGCACCCAAAAGGGTTTGAACTAGCGACCGGCGTAAGACGCGATAAAGGCCGACGTGCGTTCCAACCCCGCTTCCAGGATTGACGTCGCGTTCGCGTAACCGATGCGCACGTGTCCTTCCATGTTCAGCGCGCTGCCGGGTGTGAACATCACACCCGTTTCGTGCAGCAGGTCCTTGCACAGTGTTTCGGAATCCACATCCCACTCGTATTTTACGAGAGCTGTGGTTCCCGCTTTGGGTTTGACATAAGACAGCTGCGGTTGTGCAGTGATCCACTGGTCCAACAAAGCCAGGTTGCGGGTGGTGATGTCACGGCTTCGGCCGAGGACTGCGTCACTGTTCTCGATTGCCAGGGTTGCAAAATAGTCATCCAGTATCCCAACCGAGATGGTGTCGTAATCGCGGTGAATAGAGACTTGCTCAATCAGTGATTGTGGGCCGGCGATCCAGCCAAGGCGCAGACCGGCCAGTGAGTAGGCTTTTGAAACGCTCGACGTGCTGATGCCCCGGTCGTAGAGGTCCACAATGGCAGGGCAGGATTGGACGCCCGGTTGTTCGGTACCGCGGTAGACTTCATCGCACAGCACCCAGGCACCTACCTGATCGGCAATGTCGACAATCGCTTCCAGTTCGGCCTTGGGTATCAACGCACCGGTTGGGTTATTGGGGTTGGTCAGCGCAATCAAACGCGTGTCTCGCGTGACCATGGCATTCAGCGCGTCCAGATTTGGCAACCAATTGTGTTGGGCTTGCAGTTGCAGCTTGGAGACGCGAGCGTTGAGACTTGCGGGAATCGAGTGGTGCTGCTGGTAGGTTGGCACCACGCTGACCACGTGTTCACCCTGAGAGACCAAAGTTTTATGCACCAGCATGTTGGCGCCAATGGTGCCGTGTGTGGTGATGATCTGATCGGGCGTGATGCGTTGGTAGCGGGCCGCAATGGCTTTGCGCAGCCGTGGTGAACCCTCGATATCGCCGTAGGTCATTCGGCGATTCAACAACGCGGTGAGGTCGTGGTCACGGTGGCCGGTGAGTTCCAGCAGGGCGTTCAGGCTCAAGCTGTCAACGCAGGTCTCAGCGAGATTCCATTCACAGCGCGTCTCCCACGCGTTCATCCAGATTTCAACGCCGAAGGGCTCGATGTGCATGCTTGCCGTCACCGTGTGTATGTCGGCGTG
>CALAMQ010000131.1 GCA_937925815.1 uncultured Granulosicoccaceae bacterium
TATCTGACGCAAGTCAGGTATCAGAAGTGCACCGATTGGCCTCCCAGCGGGGTGAGCTTTGGTGGGGCGAAGCGGGTGAGTTCGATGCCTTCGACGGCGGTTTTGTACTCGTCGAGTGTGGGCGTGCGACCGAGGACGGCGGCGAGCACCACGACGGGTGTTGAGGCGAGCAGGGACTCCCCGGTTTTGTCGTCGGCGTCTTCGACCACGCGGCCTTTGAAGAGGCGTGTGGAGGTAGCGAGTACGGTGTCTCCCTTGGCAGCTTTCTCTTGGTTGCCCATGCAGAGGTTGCAGCCTGGGCGCTCGAGGTAGAGGGTGTTCTCGTACTCGGTACGCGCGTCCATCTTCGGTGCTGCGTCGTCAAACTCGAAGCCTGAGTACTTCTGCAGCACATCCCAGTCGCCTTCTTCTTTGAGTTCGTCGATGATGTTGTAGGTTGGGGCTGCCACCACCAGCGGCGCGTTGAATTCGACCGCGCCGTTAGCCGCTTCCAAGTTCTTCAACATCTGGGCGACGATTTTGATGTCGCCTTTGTGCACCATGCACGAGCCGACAAAGCCAAGGTCCACTTCTTTCTCGGCGTTGTAGTACGAAATTGGGCGGATGGTGTCGTGGGTGTACCGCTTGGAGACGTCGGAGTTGTCAACGTCCGGGTCGGCGATCATTGGCTCGATGATTTGATCGAGGTCGACGACGACGTCTGCAAAGTACTTTGCGTTGCTGTCAGGTGCCAGTGCTGGCTTCTCGCCGGAGCGGATCTCTGCGATACGCTTGTTAGCGATGTCAATCAGTCCTTGGAGCATCTTGACGTCGTTGTCCATGCCTTTCTCGATCATGATCTGGATGCGCGCTTTGGCGATCTCCAATGACTCAATCAAGGTCTCGTCTTGCGAAATACAAATGGACGCCTTGGCTTTCATCTCGGCCGTCCAGTCAGTAAAGGTGAAGGCTTGGTCGGCGAGCAGGGTGCCGAGGTGCACTTCAATGATGCGGCCTTGGAAAACGTTGTCGCCGTGCTCGGCCAGCATCTGCGCTTGCGTTGCGTGCACCACGTCGCGGAAGTCCATGTGGTCAGCCATGCGGCCCTTGAAGGTAACTTTCACCGACTCCGGAATCGGCATGGTGGCTTCGCCTGTTGCGAGCGCCAATGCCACGGTGCCGGAGTCCGCGCCGAAGGCCACGCCTTTTGACATGCGCGTGTGGCTGTCGCCGCCGATGATGATCGACCAGTCATCGACCGTGATGTCGTTCAGCACTTTGTGTATGACGTCGGTCATGGAGTGGTACACGCCTTTGGGGTCACGCGCGGTGATCAAGCCAAACTGGTGCATGAAGGCCATCAGTCGCGGCGTATTGGCTTGCGCTTTTTTGTCCCAGACAGATGCCGTGTGGCAGCCGGATTGGTAAGCGCCGTCCACGGTTGGTGAGAGCACGGTTGCCGCCATCGCTTCGAGTTCTTGCGAGGTCATCAAGCCGGTGGTGTCTTGCGAGCCGACAATGTTCACAGCGACGCGCACGTCAGAGCCCGCGTGCAGGGTTTTGCCCGGCGTGGTGCCGAGTGCGTTGGCGTTAAAGATCTTCTCGACGGCGGTGAGGCCCTGGCCCTCGTGCGAGATCTCGCGCGACGGCGCGAAAGCTGACACGAGCTCAATGCCCAGCGCTTCGCAAGCAAAGCTCTGCAACTTCTTGCCAAAGACAATGGCGTAAGAGCTGCCGGCTTTCATGAACTCTTGTTTTTGCGGCGAGAAGGAGGCTTCGAGGCTCACCAGCTCTTCGTCGCCCGCGTCGCTGTGCAGGCTTTTGGTTTGGGTGTTGATGGTCAGCACGGTGCCGGTGTCGACACTGTAGCGCTGCTCGAGGATCGGGTTGCCGTCGTTGTTCAGCAGCGGCTTGCCATTGTCGTCGAGCTTTTTGACCCAGTTTTGAAGGTCAATGCCAATGCCGCCGGTCACGCCGACGGTGGTTAGGAAAATTGGGGAGATGCCGTTGGTGCCCGCGACGATCGGCGCGATGTTGACGAAAGGCACGTAGGGGCTCGCCTGCTTGCCTGTCCAGAGCGCGACGTTGTTCACGCCTGACATCCGAGAAGACCCGACGCCCATGGTGCCTTTTTCGGCAATCAGCATCACGCGCTTGTCCGGGTGCTGCAATTTCAGGGCTTGTATTTCAGCTTGGGCGCGCTCGGAGATCATGCACTTGCCGTGCAGCTCGCGGTCTGAGCGCGAGTGCGCTTGGTTGCCTGGTGAGAGCAGGTCAGTTGAGATGTCGCCCTCGGCGGCAACATAGGTGACCACTTTGATCTCAGGATCAATGTCTGGGAGTTTGGTGAAAAACTCGGCTTTTGCGTAGCTCTCGAGCAGCTCTGTCGCCAGCGCATTGCCGCTGTCGTGGGCGGCCTTGATGCGGCTGTTGTCGGCGTCGTAAAGGAAGACTTGGGTCTTGAGCACGTCGACGGCTTTCTTGGCGACATCGGCGTCATCACCGAAAGCCATGTCGAGCAGTACCTTCACCGACGGGCCGCCTTTCATGTGCGACAGCAGTTCGAAAGCGAAGTCTGGCGTGATCTCGGCGACGGTCTCATCACCCGCTGCGATGGCTTTGAGGAAGTTGGCTTTTTCAATCGCGGCGCTGGTGGTGCCGGGCAGGGTGTTGTAGATGAAGTATTTGAGTGAATCCTCTCGGTGCGCGTTGCCGGTGTCACGTATTTGCGCGATCACCTCGGCCAGCAGTTTGTCGTCGTCGATGGGCTTAGGGCTCAGCCCCTGTTCTGCGCGGTCAGAGATTTCTTCAAGGTACGCTGCGTAAAGACTCATGGTGTACTTCGCCTATCTAGTTGCCAGCGCGTCGCACCATACGGCGACACGGGGTTGGGGTGTTGTTCAGTTGTTGCGCGGCCATGTATCTGGACAGGGCGCGCAAGCATGGTGCAACCCATTCATTCGATGACACGGCGCGGTCCGCTTTGCGCGTTTTGACTGGGCGCGGTCCTTCTGGACAACGCAAACGCCATTCCAACGATGCGCGGTCTGCGGGTCACGCTTGCGGCCCGAACAGCTCTGTTCATGCTTACTCACATGATCGGTTGGTCGGGGGCCGACCACCGTCCACGCCAAAAGCGCACAAGCTGCAACCAATCTGCCGGTGAGAGCTGATTGAAGCCGGGTGTTTGCAACTGTCCGAGCATCAAGACGCTCTGTTCATATGCACCGGGCAGACATTGCCTCACCAAGGCAGGCGCCGTGTCGCTCAGACGCCAATTGGGCGTTGAGAGCGGACAAATCAAACCGTTGGGCCGGTCGTGTCATCCGCTCAATTGTACCAGAACGCCCGAGTGCTGTCCGGCAACGGCATCTCGGCTGTATCTCGGTCGGTTGGTGATGAGTCGACAGCTTGGTGGTTGCCGGCGACACCATTCGGGCAATAGGGTGAGGCTGTACACCGTTTATGCACAGTGCCTGCTGATTTCCGCGTGGTTCCGGTTGTATGGCGCATCATTGCAAGTGTGGCGCATTGTCGTCCCTGTGGTCGCAATCGCCGTCCGCTGTGACACAGGGTGCCCGCGGCCCAAGAGCAGTGCTGCCACGGCTGCGCAGCGCTCGCTGCCCACTGCGGTAAAGGAGGGCTGTGAATATGAGAATAATCGTTACAACTTGACGCATTGAGGCGCGGGCCGGCCACTGCACGTCTGTGCTGCTCGCGGTACACTCGCGCTGGCCAAAGCTGATCGATGGACACCGACACCATGAACTGTGTTTTTGTGCAGCTCCGCTGCTTTCCAGGGAAGACCTATGAGGTTGCAGACGAACTCTATGCAACCGAAATCGCCTCCGAGCTCTACTCAACTAGCGGCGAGTGGGATCTTATGATGAAGATCTACATTGAACCCGACCTCGACATTGGCCGCTTCATCAATGAGCGTGTCCTCACAATTGGTGGCATCAAGGACTCGCTGACCACACTGACATTTAAGGCCTACTGATAAAGCCTACTAACTTGAGCATGTTGTGCATCACGCCTGTGACCGTTGCAGCTGTGCGCGCACCGACACTGTTTGATTGTTGAGAATCGCACCATGACCCGATTGGACACGCCGACGGCGGACGCACTGCCTGATGCCGCGCACGCCGCTTTTGAACAACTTACGGGCGCGTCGCGGATGCCGCCACTTTACCGCCAGATCGGCAACAGTCCGGAGGCGCTTGTGGGCTATCTTGGCTGTGAACAAGCCCTCGTTGACGGCGTGCTGACAGAGCTGGACCGGGAGACCGTCAAATTAGCGGTCAGCGTGCACAACCGTTGTGCGTTTTGCATCAAGACCCACACCACAAAAGCGCAGACTGCCGGCATGGACGAGCGGGATGTTGCGGCAATTAGGGGCGGGGAGGCGCCCAGTGACGCTCGCGCAGCGGCTATACGCAACGCAACGCTCCAGCTTTTGTCTGGCACGGAGCTCGGTGATGCGGAGCGAGATCGCCTTTCCGATGTCGGGGTGACTCAGGCGGGTTTGGTTGAAATTGCACTTGCGATGGCCGCGATCAGTTTCACCAATTGGTTCAACCACATTAACCACACGCCAGGCTGAGTCCTGCGCTCGCGCTTCGGCGCCGAATCACGGACAAGAAAAAGGCCGCTCAGAGCGGCCTTTTTCAGTTGCGGTGGGCTCAGATCAGTTGTTGAGCTTCCACTTGCGGCCGAGGTCTGTGAAAAAGCCGCGCTCTTCTTTTAGCTGAATCCACGTGTTGACGTAGTTGATCCACACTTGGTCCGCTTGTGGCAACAGCATCGCGATAGGCGTTGGGGCCTTGGGCGCGCTGACCGGCACAATCATCATCTGCGGGTATTTTTCAACCAGTTTATAGGCCTCGACGTTGGAAGTGATGTGCGCGTCCGCGCGGCCTGAGAGAACTTCTTGGAAATCGCGGGCCGGGGCTTCAACGATGGTGTGCTCAGCGTTCGGGAAGAAATCTTTTACTTGCTGCTCTTGCGTGGTGCCGAGGGTTGCCGCCACTTTCACGTCGGGCTTGTCGAGGTCGGCCCAGTCAGAAAAACGGTCGGCGTTCTTAGCCAGTGTCAGTGGCACGGTTGCAAGCGAGAAGTAGCTGATGGAGTAGCCGGCCGCTTTGGCGCGAGCGGGCGAGACAGAGGCACTGCCGGTCATGTGGTACTGGCCGGCGGTCACGCCACTGACCAGTGTTTTCCAATCTGTTGGCACGAACTCGAGCTCGACGCCGAGGTCTTTGGCAAGCTCTGTCATGACGTCGATGTCATAACCGGTGTAGCTGTTGGTTGCGGGGTCTTTCATCGACATCGGGTTCCAGTCGCCCGTTGTGCCAACTTTCAAAACCCCACCTTCGAGTATGTCGTTGAGCGCTGAGGCAGCCATCGCGGGCACTGCCACCAATGACAGACTGGCTGCGGCAACCAAATGTTTGAGCAATTTCACGTACTTCTCCAAATTATTGAGAGGGGTTGGGCGAGGTTTTTGAGCAGTCGCTGTGGGCGTAGAAAGCGACGCGCCTTTGCTGTGCGGCCCCGCCGCGTGCACAATCATTTTGCGCGAAGCGGGGGAACTATGCAAAACGCAGCAGACTTGACACCGGCGATAGAGATTTCCGGATTGAACACTTTCTTTGGTGACTTCCAAGCGCTTGCCGATGTGAATTTGCGCGTCGCCAAAGGGGAAAAAATGGTGGTGTGCGGCCCCTCGGGTTCAGGCAAATCCACGTTGATTCGGTGTATCAACCGCTTAGAGACACATCAGTCCGGCACGTTGAAAGTGGACGGCGTCACGCTCGATGACGGCCGCGCAGCGCGCGACGCAATCCGCTCTAACGTTGGTATGGTGTTTCAGCAATTTAATTTATTCCCGCACCTGAGCGTGCTCGACAACCTCACCCTCGGGCCGCGCCGCGCGCGCGGCATGACGTCTGAGGATGCGACATCACTTGCCATGCATTACCTTGAGCGCGTGCGTATTCCGGAGCAGGCTGACAAATTTCCACGCCAATTGTCCGGTGGTCAGCAGCAACGCGTGGCGATCGCCCGCTCGCTGTGCATGGAACCGCAAATCATGTTGTTTGACGAGCCAACTTCTGCGCTTGACCCGGAAATGATCAGCGAAGTTCTGGACGTCATGGTGGAGCTCGCCGAGAGCGGCATGACCATGGTCTGTGTCACCCACGAAATGGGCTTTGCGCGCAAGGTGGCGGACACCATGGTGTTTATGGATCACGGTCGGGTGGTTGAACACGCGCCGCCAGACACATTCTTCAACAACCCGGCGAGCGAGCGCTGCCGGGATTTTCTCAATCAGATACTGAGTCATTGATTCCATGCGCCTAGCTTTTGTAGTGCTCGCAGTCAGCCTGTTGGCGGGCTGCGCCTCTGACAACTGGGGCTGGTACGTGGTTGACCCAACGACCACTTCTGGTGCCAGTAACTTGAAGTTCCTGCTCAGTGGTCTGGGCAATACGGTGTTGTTGACCGTGACCGCCATCAGTATCTCGGTGGTGGTCGGCTTGCTCGTGGCCTTGCCAGGCTTGTCGCAGCGTGCAGGCTTGAGGCGGTTTAACCGAGTCTACGTTGAGCTGGTGCGTGCCGTGCCGATCCTCGTGTTGATTCTGTGGGTGTACTACGGATTGCCGCAGGTGACAGGCTTGTCAATTAATGTGTTTTGGGCTGGTGTGATTGCGCTTGCGTTATCTGACAGTGCATTCCAAGCCGAGATATTCCGAGCCGGCATTCAGTCGATCAGCCGTGGCCAGTACGAAGCGGCGCAGTCAATCTCGCTCAACTACCGCGACACCATGCGCTACATCATCTTGCCGCAGGCAATCAAACGCATCTTGCCGGCGCTCGGCAACCAACTGGTGTACATGCTGAAGATGTCGTCGCTGGTGTCGGTGATCGGGATGCAGGAGCTAACCCGCAAGGCGAATGAACTGGTTGTCAGTGAGTACCGACCACTCGAGATTTACACCGTCCTGGTGCTCGAGTACTTGGTACTGATTCTGTTGGTGTCAGCCGGTGTGCGCTGGCTGGAACGCCGCCTGCAGGCCGACGAGCGCAATTGATTCAGGCGTTGGCAAGACAGGCTGCGATATACTGCAGGCTTTAACCTGATTACCCCATCCCATGAGCACGCACCGGCCCGCATTTGACCCCCGCCGTGTTGCACACCCCGCCGACGCTGCGGTCAACGCGTCGGTCCAGTGCGACGCCAACTTTGAGCCGCTTTCACCGTTGAATTGGCTGGCACGCAGCGCTGCGGTCTACCCCGAGCGCGCCGCGGTCATTGACGGTGAGCGCGTGCTGAGCTGGGCTGATGTCGACCAGCGCGCGCACGCGTTGGCTGCGCAATTGGTCGCGGCGGGCGTGATGCCTGGGGATGTGGTGTCGGTGCTCGCGTTCAACACCGCCGAGCTCTATGAAGCGCACTTTGGTGTGCCGCTCGCAGGCGGTGTGCTCAACGCCATCAACACCCGCCTGGACGCCGACACGGTGGCCTATATCCTCAGCCATGCCAATTCGCGGGTGCTGATTTTCGACAGCGCGTTCAGGGCGCAAGTTTGTGAGGCCGTGAGCACCTTGCCAACACCGCCGGTGCTGGTTGAGATTCAGGGCCAGCCTTCTGATTCAGACGGCGCGCTTGACGCACGCGAGTACGAGGCCTGGCTTGCGGAGGCTGACAGCGCGTTCCGCGGCTACCTGCCGGCGAATGAATGGCAGTCCATCTCGTTAAATTACACCTCTGGCACCACCGGCCGGCCCAAAGGTGTTCTCTACAGCCATCGCGGTGCACAACAACTGGCGCTGGGCAATGTGCTCGCGTGGGACATGGCGCATCACCCTGTGTATCTGTGGACCCTGCCAATGTTCCATTGCAACGGCTGGTGTTTCCCGTGGACGCTCGCGGCCGTCGCCGGCACCAGCGTGTGCCTGCGCGAGGTACGCGCTGACGCCGTCTTTGATGCTATCCACACCCACGGGGTGAGCCACCTCTGCGGTGCGCCGATTGTGCTCGATATGCTTGCGCGCGCGGTGGCTGAAGGCGCGACACCACCCGCAGGCGACCCAGTGGCTGTGATGACCGCAGCGGCGCCGCCGCCCGCGGCAACCCTCGCGGCGGTGGAAGCGGCGGGTTTTGATGTGACCCACGTCTACGGCCTGACCGAGATCTATGGCCCGGCGGTGGTCAACGCGTGGCAGCCGGCCTGGTCCGCGCTCGACAGTGACGCACGTTCAGAGCTGAAGTCGCGTCAGGGGGTGGCTTACGCGGTGCAAGCGGACTTGATGGTGGCCGATGCGCAGACACTTCTGCCCGTGCCGATGGACGGTGAGACGCTGGGCGAGGTCATGACACGCGGCAACGCCACGATGAAAGGGTATCTTGCCAACCCAGAAGCGACAGACGAGGCCTTTCGCGGCGGTTGGTTCCACACCGGCGACCTCGCGGTCTGGCACCCCGACGGCTACATCCAGATCAAAGACCGCAGCAAAGACATCATCATCTCGGGCGGCGAGAACATCTCTTCAATTGAAGTTGAGGATGCGCTGAGGCGGTTCCCTGGGGTTGCACTCGCAGCCGTGGTGGCGATGCCGGACGATAAATGGGGTGAAGTGCCTTGTGCCTTTGTTGAAGTGTTGCCCGGCGCCACGGTAACCGAGGCTCAGCTTGATGCCCATTGCCTCGATGTGCTCGCGCGCTTTAAACGCCCAAGACACTATCGCTTTATGGATATCCCCAAGACGTCAACCGGGAAGGTGCAAAAGTTCCGATTGAGAGAATTGGCAAAATTGTCAATGCAACAATGATTTAGCGCACAAAAAATAACCAATTTGGTCACTTTATGAGCGTGGTGATGGCACCAAAGCGCAGTTGGTCGAAACGGTCGGCGAGAGACGTTAAGCCGGGATAACACTGGCCGATTGTGTACTCATTGAATGGTTGCGTTGGTGCGCACATGAAAGAGCTAAACGGCACTGAAATCTGCTTCAGTTTCAATGTCGAATCGGGTCGCATTATTCAAGCGGATATGGGCCTGCAAGCACAAACGGGTCTGACCGAGCCGGAGTTGCGCGCGCGCAGTTTTTTTGAATTGATCGATCAGTCTGATCTGAGCCGGTTTCGCCGAGCGTTGGCCGACATTCAGACCGCTGGACGGGCCGTGTGGTTGTGCCACTTGAGTGCTGGCGCAACGCTCAGCGACTTCTTACATTGCGACGCCAGTTTGCGCAGTGATGGGGTCACTGCGTACGTTATAGCGTCACCGCATCAGCTGGCGGACGTGCTCAAAAAGGCAACGTCACAGCCAGTGTCTGCACTCTCTGAGTCCGCTGGCGAGAATTTGTCTGAGCTGATGCACTGCTTTGTGACGGATCAACTCTACGAGCTGTCAGTCAGCCACGAGGCCGTGCTCGACCGCGACGGGACAGTGCTGGCCGCCAACCCGCACTTTTGTTCAGCGTATTGCACGGATGAAGGTAGGACGGTTGGGTACTCTATTCACTCGCTTATGCACATCGATCGAGAGAGTCCCTTGTGCGAGGCGATAGCCAGGATGGAACCGGATGCGGTGGCAGCCGACCAAATTGTCACCGTTGGCGCCGAATCAAACGAGCGTTCACTGCTTGTACGGTTGGTCTGCGCGCGTGACGGCAGCGCCATTTTCTTTGTTGGGCACGATGTCACCCAAGAACAGCGGCTCAATGCGCAATTGATCAACCGTGCAACCACTGACCAATTGACCAAGCTCGCCAACCGTGAATACTTTGACCAAGCACTAGATGACACCATCGCAGCGGGTGACTCCGCAGCATTGGTTATGCTCGACCTCGACAATTTCAAACAGGTCAACGACGCGCTGGGACACAGTGTTGGGGATGAACTGCTCACCACGGTTGGTCGACGCATCAGCAGCGTGGTGCGAAAAGAAGACATTGTGGCGCGATTTGGTGGCGACGAATTCATGGTGATGCTGCGTGGCGTCGCGCACGCCGAAGAGGCAGAGCGCGTCGCTGAGAAAATCCGCTTGGCACTGTCGCTTCCCTGTCTTATTGGTGGGCGAAAATTGCACGTGACATCTTCAATTGGTGTTGCGCTCAGCAGTGAGCGCACCCGAGATGCCGCGATGTTGTTTCACCAAGCTGACGCCGCGGTCTACGAGGCGAAAAACCTTGGCCGTAATCGCGCGGTGATCCACGACCACAAACTCGAGCAGGTGTTGGAACATCAATCCGAGATTGAACGTGAATTGCGTGCAGCGCTGACGTCGAACGGCATTGAGCCTTTTGTACAGGGCATACACACGACGGACGGTGTTCTGTGCGGTGTTGAGGTGTTGGTGCGCTTGCGCGCAGAAGACGGTTCAATCAAGGGTCCAGGTGCTTTCCTAGAGGTCGCGCGCCAGCTTGGACTGCTTGCCAAGGTCGGTGAGCAGGTGTTTGACAGGGCGCTGGCGCAGCTCACGCCATGGCTAGATGCCAACCCAGAACTCACTGTCAGCTTAAACGCGGACCCGCGAGAAATTATGGCGCCGGGTTTTGCGCGGATGTTCCGTCGCATTGTCAATCGGCACGGTGTGGCACCGCGTCAGATCTATCTCGAAGTCACTGAGACAGGGTTTCTGTCTGCCGGTGGCATTGGCGGTGAGGTTCTCGGTGAGCTGCGTGAACTCGGACTCAAGGTTGCTATCGATGATTTTGGAACCGGTGCGTCCTCGCTTGGCTATTTGCGAGATTTGGCGATTGATCGAATTAAAATTGACCGTACATTTGTCACAAATCTGCACCTCAACCCTTCCAATGCAACGATCACCGACACGGTCATTAAGCTTGGGGTCGCGCTTGGTATGAATGTCGTTGCAGAGGGCGTAGAGTCCCAACGTGAACTGGATCACTTAATCGGTCTCGGATCGCCCTTAGTC
Organism: uncultured Granulosicoccaceae bacterium; assembly: GCA_937925815.1. Lineage (GTDB taxonomy): Bacteria > Pseudomonadota > Gammaproteobacteria > CALCKW01 > CALCKW01 > CALCKW01. The sequence continues at coordinate 10,926 of CALAMQ010000131.1, forward strand.
CAGGGTTACCTGATGCATAAGCCAGAATCTATCACGACCTTTTTAGAGAAGCACAGCACGCTTTCCCGCGTGATTAGTGGCTGAGTGTGATTCACTCGACGAGTTGCCTCAAGATAATGTGATGCGTTGCAATGGATTCATTTGGCATAGCTTTATGCTGTGCCGCCATGAACATCACAACGCCTGAACACGAGACACCGCCATTTAATGGCGCTGCAGGATTTGCGCTAAGGCCGCAAGCCGAGACAATTTTTGTCGAACCACTCGACAGCTACATGCGATTGCACGGCTGGGACGGGGTCGCCATGCAGCGCCTCGATCTGCTGCACATTGTTGTGGTGGGCCGTGCCACGGCCACGGTTTTACTCGACGGAAAAGCTGATGCGTTGAGTCCTGGCGATGTTTTGATCGTGCCGCCTGAAGTGTCCTTCGGGCTGTCCTGCGATCACAGTGTTGAAGGCTACGTGGTTGCGTTATCTCTCGATCCAGCCAATGACCTTGGCTTGCTCTCTGAAACGGTTGCCACGAGTCTTGATTCAGGGGAGGCGATTACCCTGCGTGCGCAATCGACACGCGAGACGATCAATGCTTTCGATCGTCTGTACACCGAGGCGTGCGGCTCGTGTGGCGAGTTAACCTTGTCTGTACACGCAGCGCTTTGTCTCGCGATTGATGCGTCTTTGCAACGTGAAAGACCGGAGCCTGATTCCGGCGGTGCCGCAGCGGTTGTTGCCGCGTTTTGTGCATTGGTTGAGCGCGATTTCAGACAACAGCGGCCGTTGAATGACTACTGCGCGGCGCTTGACACCACTGAGCGCGCGTTGCGGCGTGCAACGCAAAAGCAAACGGGCCAAACGCCACTGCAATTGGTGCACGCGCGCTGTGTACTCGAGGCCATGCGTTTGCTTCGCTACACCAACGTCAGCGTGGCCATGGTTGGTCAGTCACTTGGATTTGACGATCCAGCGTACTTCAACCGCTTTTTCAAAAAAGCTGTGGGTGAATCGCCTCGCGCCTGGCGGGTCTCACGAGGCGAGTGCTAACACCGCCGCGCCTGTTTGGAACAATCACTGTAAATTGTTGTCAAGTTGTCCTGTTTGCGGGGCATTTGAGCATATGCTGTGGTTGTGGCTGTCGTATCGTTTGATGGTTCTACAAGCCATACTCTCTCGCAGAGGGTTGTTTGGGTTCTAAAACCCAAATGACGGCAAATAAAGGACTATTGATGATAGGGCTGCGATCATGCGATTTCTAACCCGTGCGCTGACCGGTGTGTTTCTCAGTGCGCTGACACTCGGTTTTCTCGTGCTCGGGGTTGGTACCTTAATGCGAGCTGGCGGTGATGGTGACAGTGGACGTGGGGGTGGAAGACCGGCGCAAGAGCGGGTCTACACCGTCAACGTGAAACCAATTGATAACACTGAATTGGTTCCTGTTACACGGGCCTTCGGCCGTTTGCAGAGCTGGCAAACGGCAGACCTGCGGGCCGCAGTTGGTGGCACGATTGTCTCCATCGATGATGCGGTGCGAGACGGCGGTCGAGTGGCGCGTGGTCAGACACTGTTTGTCATTGACCCAACGATTGCCGAAAACGCATTGGCCAGCCGAGACACGGACCTCGCTGAGGCTGTCGCGGATCAAATTGATGCGCAACGCTCGCTTGAACTCGCTGAGGAAGAACTGAGCGTCGCACAAGCACAGCACACATTGCGTGAACAGTCGCTAGAGCGCGCTCGGGATCTGGCGCGCAAAGGCTTTGACACCACTGCAGGGGTTGAGGAGGCGGAACTGGCTCACGCGAGTTCCGCTCAGAGTTTGGTGACGCGTCGCCAGGCGATCGCCGCAGCCGAGGCGCGGTTGGCACGTACCAACATCGTGATAGAACGCCGCGAGTTGGCGCTTGCCGCGGCCGAGCGAGACCTCGCTGACACACGTGTTACATCCCCATTTGATGGCGTGTTGAGTGGCGTCAACGCCGTGTTGGGTCGCCGTGTGAACGCCGGTGAATCTCTGGCGTCATTGATTGATCCAGGTGCGCTCGAGGTGGCGTTCAGGCTTTCAGTCGAAGCCTTTGCGCAATTGGTTGACGATAAGGGAGAGCTGCTCAAACAGCCGCTGACCGTGGAATTTGAACTCGGTGACACCACGGCGCAAGTGAGTGCGCGGATCTCAAGGGTTGGGGCTGAGATCGGTGAGGGTCAAACCGGTAGATTGATTTACGCTGAGCTGACCCCGCCGCTGCCAGGTGGGCTCGGTGTCGGCGATTTTGTGACCGTAGCGGTTGAACAGCCGGCCCTGCGCAATGTTGCGTTGATTCCACGTGCCGCAGCCACTGACGACGGCCGCGTACTGATTGTCGGCGAAGATGACCGACTGCGCGAGGTCGCTGTCACTATTGAACGGCGGCAGGGGGACAGCCTGATAGTCTCTGACGCGCCGCTTGGTGAGCGTGTGGTGCTGGCACGCACCCCGCAGCTTGGCATCGGTGTTCAAGTCAAAGCCATTGGACCAGAGCGGGCGGTTGAGCAGCGCGAGACAGTCGCGCTGACACCGGATCAACAAGCTCAGCTGCGTGCAGTTGTAGAGCGCAACTCTCGCATCCCAGCGGATGTGAAAGCGGGCATGCTCGAGCGAATCGATAGCGGTGAGATCAGCGCGAGCATGTGGGAACGCATGCGTAACCGCATCGGTGGCAGCCAGCCGGCGGGTGAGTCGCGTTCAGGCGAATCCAATGCAGATCAAGCAAGTTCAGGTGCAGCGAGCGCGGGCGACACGGTTGCATTGGACGATGCAACGCGCGCGCGGCTGCGCGCATTGGTTGAAAACAACAGCGGTATGCCCGACGTGGCGCGCGAGCGTGTGCTCGAGGCGCTGAAGGCTGAACGGGTACCACAACGCATGATTGACCGAATCGAAGGCGGTGCTGGAGGCAGACCATGATGTCAGAGCGCAATGAAGTTGGTGGTGTGCTGTCCTACTTCGCACGCCACGCCACCCTGGCCAATTTATTGTTGCTTGTCATGGTTGTGGCTGGCACTTACGCGGCGTCGCAAATACGTGCGCAGTTTTTCCCGGATGTGGTGATCGATGGCGTCTCGGTTACAGTCAATTGGGACGGGGCGGGGCCTGAAGACCTCGATCTCGCCGTGGTCGAGGCGCTAGAGCCAGCCTTGCAATCTGTGGAGGGCGTCGAGAACAGCAGCGCGCGCTCCATTGAGGGCCGCGCCGTTATCAACCTCGAATTTGAGCCGGACTGGGACATGGCGCGTGCCGCCGAGGATGTCACCACCGCTGTCGATGGGGTGGGGACGCTGCCCGACGGCATCGATGACCCTGTGGTGCGACGTGGTGCGTGGCGTGACCGCGTGACAGATGTGATTCTTCACGGTCCCGTCTCACGCGATCAGTTGGGTCAATTTGCCGATGAATTTGTTCAACGGCTTTTCCGCGAAGGCGTGACCCGAGCTACGATCCGCGGTGTGGTCTCGCCAGATATCGATATCAATATCAGCCAATCCACGCTGATGCGCTACGACATCACACTCGCTGAAATTGCGCAACGCATTGGCGATTCGATAGAGTCAGACCCAGCGGGCGAGACTGGCACCGGAGACGCGCGCATCCGAAGCGGTGTTGCCAAGCGTGACGTGGACAGCATCGCCGATGTGGTGATTCGCGCCGACAACGACGGCAACAGTGTGTTGCTGCGCGATGTCGCAGAGGTTGTGCTGGTGCGCGGTGGTCAAGGGCGCCAATATTATGTTGGCGATGACCCCGCGATTTCAGTGCGCGTGGACCGGGCCGATCGCGGTGACGCGATAGACATGCAAAGCACGGTGGAAACGGTTGCCGCGTCCTACCAAAACCTGTTGCCAGAAGGCGTCAAGGTGGAGCTCATCCGCACACGTGCCGAGGCGATCTCCCAGCGCTTGCGTTTGCTCATCGACAATGGCTTGCTCGGCCTTGCGTTAGTTGTGGGTTTGCTCTTCTTGTTCCTGTCAGCGCGCACGGCGTTTTGGGTGGCAGTTGGCATACCGGCTGCGATGATGGCAGCCATCGCGTTGATGTACCTCGGCGGTTTGACACTGAACATGGTGTCTTTGTTTGGTTTGATTATTTGTCTTGGTATTGTCGTTGACGATGCCATCGTGGTCGGTGAGCACGCGGACTTTCGCGCGCGGCAGCTCGGTGAGTCGCCAACGCTCGCGGCGGTAAACGCCGCGCGGCGGATGTCGTTGCCGGTGGTGTCGGCAACCATCACCACAGTGATTGCCTTCTTTGGACTCACCGTGATCGGTGGCCGCTTCGGCTCGTTGATCATCGACATTCCCTTTACAGTGATCGCGGTGTTGCTCGCGTCCCTCGCCGAGTGTTTTTTCATTCTGCCAAGCCACATGCGACACGCGCTGACGTCGGTTGATAAGCGCGCGTGGTACGACGCGCCGAGCCGGGTTGTGAACAGAGGATTCGACGTCTTTCGTTTTCGTGTGTTCAAGCCACTGATGAGTGTTCTCATGCGCGCTCGTTATCCGGTGATCGCCTGTTGTTTTGCGCTGCTAGCGATGTCGGTGGCACTGTTGATCCGAGGCGATGTGCCCTGGCGGTTTTTTAACGCCCCCGAGCGGGCATCGGTGTCTGCCAATCTCGCAATGTTGCCAGGTGCCACGCGTGAAGACACCTTGAGCATGGTGCGAGAGACACAGCGCGCGGTTGAAGCCGTTGGGGCCAGGCTTGAGTCTGAACACGGCACTAACCCGGTGCTCTTTGTGGTGGCAGAAGTGGGTGGCACCACCGGGCGTGGCTTGGCCAACGAGGCCAACAAGCTGCCAGAGCAGCTCGGCTCGGTTGCGATCGAGCTCATAGACCCAGACGACCGTCCCTACAGTTCCGCTGTCTTTGTCAGTGCTGTGCAAGAGGAGGTGGGCTCGCATCCGCTACTTGAGACGCTGAGCTTTAGACGCTTTCGCTCAGGACCCGGTGGCGACAGCTTGGACGTGGATTTGGTTGGTGCTGACAGCCGCACACTCAAGAGCGCGGCTGAAGCGCTCAAGACTGCCGTCGCTGAGTACCCATTTGTCTCGGCTGTGGAAGACAATCTGGCTTGGGACAAAGTGGAATGGGTGCTTGAACTCACAGCGCGTGGTGAGGCCCTTGGTTTTAGCACGGACGCTGTTGGCCGCGAATTGTTCCAACGTCTCAACGGTGTCGTTGCCGCCCAGTTTCCGGTCGGGCCGCGCACAGGTGAGATCCGTGTGCAACTGGCCGCAGAGGATGCGCGCGGTGACGTGATTGGTTCAACCTTGCTGCGCTCGCCGGCCGGTGAATACGTGGCACTGGGCGATATTGTGCGGGTGCGCAACCAGTATGGATTTGCCACGGTCATCCGCGAAAACGGGTTGCGCGTGCTCACGGTGACGGGTGATGTCAGCGAAGACGATGCGGATGCGGCGGCGGCGTTCACAGCAACACTGCGTGATGAATTGCTGCCAGCGATTGAATCTGAGTATGGCGTGCGCTGGCGGCTTGGTGGCCTGGCTGAACAAGAACAGAGTTTTCTCAACGATGCGCGCACAGGTTTGTTGTTGTGCCTGCTTGGCATCTACCTGACGCTGTGTTGGATTTTTGCAAGCTGGTCTCGGCCGCTGGTTGTGATGTGCGTAATCCCGTTCGGTTTGACCGGTGCACTCGTCGGCCACTGGCATTGGGATGTGCCGCTGTCGATGTTCTCAGTGGTCGGGTTGATTGGCATGACCGGTATCATCATCAATGATTCGATCATTTTGGTCAGTACCATTGATGAGTACCAACGCAACCGCGACTGGCGCAGCGCGGTGATAGACGCGGTTGTGGACCGGTTGCGACCGGTGCTGCTAACCACCCTGACGACCGTGCTGGGCTTGACCCCGTTGCTGTTTGAATCGTCGCAGCAAGCGCAGTTCTTGAAACCGACGGTGATTTCGCTGTGCTACGGCCTGGGCTTTGGCATGGTGCTGGTGATCTGTCTTGTGCCTGCGATGGTGTGGGTACAACAGGATGTGCGGCAACTTAACCGCTCTCGCCGACGTGCGATGCGCAGTCGACGGCTGCCGCTTGCGACGCGCTCGGTAGTCTGGGGCGCGACCCTTGCCTCGCTCGGCGTGATTGGCTTGACCGCGGGCGCCTATGCGGTGACTGGCAACGCTACACATTGGCCGCTGAGTTGGCTCGACGGCGCGTTGCCGGTCAGCTCGCCCGGAGCGTTAACCGTTGTGAGCATGGCGCTCGGTTTGTTGCTGGTAACCCTTGTGGCACTGGTGTTCGCTTTTCTCGGTGGCGCGGTGTCTCGTGCTGGGCAGTCGCGTGTGTCAAACGCTGCACCCTAAACAGGTGTGCCTTTATTACGCCAAAAGCCGCTGATTCAACCTCACCGCCTGCTGCATGTTGGGGTTGTGTGCTAGAAATCCTGTGGGTCGATATCGGTTTGATCGATGAGTTTTGACTCGCGCAATGTGCGGGCTGGGTAGGATGGGTTAGCCCGCACATGGGCCAGTGAGAAGCCTGGCTCAAGGCGCTGCAATCGGCTCAACATGATAGCGGCTTGTTGTGGCTGGCCTGTGTACAGATACAAAGCGTAGAGGTGGCGCATAGGTGCTTTGAATGACGGCGCACCCAACAGGGCTTTGTTCGCTGTGACGATGGCCTCGTCGAATTGATCGGCACTAATGTGTGTGAGCGACAAGTTCATGAGCCACCAGTGTCGCAAGGGGGAATTAACTCCAATTTCCAAGCCGCGGTTGGCGTGGTCAATTGCGCTCTGGATCTGCCCACCATACTTGTTGCAGGCGGCATTAGCGATATGTGTGATGGCGAGGCCAGGATTGATTTCCAAAGCTTCTTCAGCCATCGCTTTGGCCGATTCTAGGTCGCCATCAATCATGAGCCGCGCCTGGCTCAACAATGCCAGTACCAGGGCATTGCGCGGAGCCTCTGATAGTGCCGTGTCTGCATAATCTCTGTATTGTGAAAGATAGCTAGCCGTCCGCCGATGAGGCATTTCAATAGACTCCACCATGATCACTGTGCACAACCACGCAAGCTGTGCGGGGTGGGGTCTGATCGATTGGGCTTCTTGAAGCAGTAATTTGCTCTCGACAATTTTCTCAGGAATAAATGTGAGCAGGCGTTTAAGTGCTTTGCCGACGAGGTGGTCAGCCCGGACGTTTTCATTGGTTGACCTGATGCCACGGCGAAGGGCTTTGAGAATGTTGTCAGCGGCCTCGTGCGCGGTGAAGAGGGCCGCGTCTTGGGATGCGTTGTCGTCGTTGAACTCGGCACACGGCATCAAATGGCGCCACAATATTTCGCGCGCGCCGACTGATTTGATCGAAAGGGAAAAGCATCGGTTCTGCGCTGACAAAAACGGGATGATCTGAAACAGGATGTCGGAATTCTGCTTGTCCAACGTGCTGCCGTCGTGTTGTTCGACACAACGCAGAGGTGTCTGGTCGGTGATGTTTTGCATCAACTGAGTCTGCAGTCTGTCTAGCACCAAGCCGTGTGTTTTATCAGACTCTGTGTGGAACCAAAGCGTGCGCTTTTCAGCTATTCGCGGTGTCTGGGCGTCTTGCGCTAAGGGGTCATTGGCGCGGCGTTCGTCGATGCGCTCGTGTAACCATTGTTGATACTCAGGTCCCGGCACGCGAACGTTGCTGAGCAACTGCTCACCGTGATTTTCGATGTCGAGGGGGTCGATACCAATGATGTCTGTGTCTAGCCAGGCGAATGTGTGATTGGTCATTAGCGCCTGTATCGCATCTGTTTGTGATCGTCGAAGCGCGGATCTGATCTCAGTTAGACACTGTCTCAACCGCGTCCGGCCGATATTCAAGTCAACCGGCCCCCACAACAAAGACTGTAGATCCAAGCGTGGCCGTTTGGCCTCGGGAGACAGAATCAATATGGCAAGCAAGGCACGAGCGCGGTTCCCATTTGGCGTGAGGTCCATGCCGAGTCGATCGACCACCGAGAAACGGCCGTTGAGGGTGACAATCACGTCCTTCATGAATGGGCAGCTCCAAAGGGACGGCTTGAGCGTAGAAGCGGGTATTTAAGTGTGCCAATGTGGCAGATTTTGTTCACAATCCTTGTGGTCCGATCAGCGCTTTTGTCGCGCGTTTGTCAGAGCTGCGTTTAAGCGCTCTGTATCTGGGCTGGAATCGACCCCAAATTCTGTTTGTTAACAGCTATTTATATCACGCAATTTGAAGCGAATTTGTTAATTAATGTTGTCAGATAAGCGACCACATTGCTGTGATTGCGAGGGTATAAAACGCGATCTAGCGCGTGTGGCCCAGCAAAAGTGGGGTCTCGTCGCACAGCCAATGCTCAGCCGAGGCTCCGGTGGTATCAGTTGCCAATGAACCCGCCGGATTGCCTATTCCACAGTGTGGCGTAGTGTCCCTTGGCGGCCAGCAAATCTTGATGGGTTCCCGTCTCCACAATCCGACCTTGATCTATAACGATGAGTCGGTCCAAGCGCGCGATGGTGGAGAGCCTGTGTGCGATTGCAATCACAGTCTTGTTGTCCATCAGCTTGTCGAGGCTGTTGGTGATTGCGGCTTCAACCTCCGAGTCGAGGGCAGAGGTGGCCTCGTCGAGGACCAATATTGGCGCATCTTTTAGCAAGACCCGGGCAATGGCTACGCGTTGGCGTTGCCCTCCAGAGAGCTTGACACCCCGTTCACCGACGTGTGCGTGGTACCCGCGGCGGCCTTTCGCGTCCTGAAGTGATTGAATGAACTCGGCGGCCTCAGCACCTTTGGCTGCGCGGTGGATGTCTTCTGTGGTTGCACCTGGTCTGCCGTAGGCGATGTTGTCAGCGACTGAGCGGTGCAGCAGGGAGGTGTCTTGTGTCACCACACCCACAGCCGCCTGCAAGCTCCGCTGTGTAACCGCATTCACAGCTTGGCCATCGATGTAAATTTTGCCGTCTTGCACATCAAACAGGCGCAGCAGTAGGTTCACAAGTGTGGATTTTCCAGCCCCACTCGCACCGACGAGTCCGATCCGCTCTCCGCCTTGGATGTTCAAGGAGAAATCCGAAAAAATATTTTCTTGGCCTGGGTAGGCAAAAGCAATGTTGTCAAAGTGCACCTCGCCACGCGTCACGGCCAGGCTAGACGCACTGGGATTGTCAGTGACATTGTGTGGTTGTGAGAGCATCGATATGCCGTCATGTGTGGTGCCGATGTTTTCAAACAATTGGTTTATTTCCCACCCGAACCAGTGCGACATGCCTTCAATGCGCAGCACCACGCCGATGCACACCGCGACCGCACCGGCGCCGACTTCACCCTGCACCCAGAGGCCAATAGCGACACCGCCTGCAGCGAGCAGAAGCGCACTGTGCAACACGCTAAATCCGACTTCGTACACGGTTGACAGGCGCATTTGATCATCAACTGGCTTGCGAAATGCCACCATGCCCTCGCGGGCAAAAGCCGACTCCCGATCCGCGTGCGAAAACAATTTAACGGTTGTGATGTTTGTGTAGGCGTCTGTGACGCGGCCTGTCATGATCGAGCGTGCGTCTGACTGCGCTTGAGCAATGCGTGCAAAGCGCGGCACGAAATAGCGCATGCCAAGGGTGTAGCCGATCAGCCAGACCACAAACGGCAGTGCCAGACGCCAATCGAGTTCAGCGACGACAATGAATATGCCGGCGACGTAGGTGAAGATATAGACAAAGACATCGGTGAGTTTGGTTGCGATGTCGCGCACGGCCAAGGCCGTTTGCATCAGTTTGGTTGAAATGCGCCCGGCGAATTCATCTTGGAAGAACTGGGCGCTTTGCTCGAGCAAGTAGCGGTGAAAATGCCAGCGCAATCGGGCGGGGAAATTACCGTAGACACCTTGGAACAGACTGAGATTGAAGAACAATGACACCAAGGGCAGCGCGGTGACCACCACAGCTGCGAATACGAGCGCGTACCCGTGCTCGCGCAACAGGCTGTCTGGGCTGTGCTCGACAAGCGCATCAACCAATTGACCGAGAAAGGCAAATAACCAAATCTCAATGGCTGCGGCAATGAAAGCGAATACGGCCACAGCTGCAAACACGGGCCAGTGTGGGCGGACAAAATACGCGACAAACGACCACAGACGGTTTGGGGGTTGGCCCGCGGGGGCGTCTGGAAACGGCTCAATTAGCGATTCGAAAAACCTAAAAAGGTGCTTCATGGTGGTACCAAACGTCGAGCCTAAAGGTGTGAGTATCGCACAGCCAATTTTGCGACGGTCCGCGCTTTGTGACTAGCGGTAACGTACAGAGGCTTCGTTGACAAGCCCGCTGCCAACGCTCGTGTAGAGGTCGCCCGCGACTTGTTTGGCTTGAGGCAGCAATTGATTGATGTATTGATTAACCAGCGGAATCGCTGTAGATCCGCCGGTGGTGAACACTGTATCGACGTCCTCAAAGGACAGTCCCGCCATGCGCAGGGCTTCGGTCAGCGCCGCGAATATACGATCTAGATCTGCTGATATGGCGCGGTGAAGCTGGTGCTGGTTGAGGATGCGCGGGGCCGGGCTATTTTCGCTCGCATTCTCGAACAGTGTGTCCAGCGGCACTGGCGTCTCGGAATTCGTCGATAAGGCGATCTTGGCGGCCTCGACCATCTCACCCAGCCGGTGTCCTTTTCGCAATTGCAGTAATGTGATCAAGCGAGAGAGGACAGCCTTATCGCTGACATCGCGTTTTAGTTGGGTGAGTTCGCTGATGGTGCGCTTGTCATAGAGCAAGTGGATTCGGTGCCAGGTTGCCAGATCGTGGTAATAATGGCTTGGCATGTCCATTGTGGGCCGTTCGCGCATCGGCAGGCCGAGCCCGAATGCCGCCATCACCCCGCCGAGCGAGAGATTGCGATCAAAGTCTGTGCCGCCGAGATGAATCCCGTGGGTGGCGAGCAAGTCGTCGCCGCGGTCGGGTGTGAGATGGCGCTCTGGTGATAGCCGAATGAGTGTGAAATCTGATGTGCCACCGCCGATGTCGACGATCAGCGCGAGCTCTTCTTGATCAATCTGACTTTCGTAATCGAGTGCTGCGGCGATGGGCTCAAACTGAAACGACACGTGCTTGAAGCCTGCGATGTGGGCAATCGAGGCGAGGTGATTCTCGGCCTCGCGGTCGAGACTTGGGTCGTTGTCGTTGAAGTAGACCGGGCGGCCCATGACCACGGCGTCGAGTGTTGAAGCCTCCGGTCCAAGCCAGTCTTGCGCGGCATTGCGCAGTCGGGTGATAAAAAACCCGATGATTTCATCAAACGTGAGCGGGCGGCCGAGCACCAGTGTGGTGTCGGCCATCGTGCGGGTACCGAGCACGCTTTTCATCGCGCGCATTAACCGGCCGGGTTCTCCAGCGGTGTAGCGCGCAATGGCGCGCCGACCACAGTCAACTTCGGTGTCTTCAAAGCCAAAGAACAGGGCGCTGGGCAACGTGGTCTGCCAGTGCCCCTTTGCGTCTTGCTCGAGCGGGACCATGTGTGGTCCCTCGTCGAGCGCGATGCCTATCGTCGAATTGGAAGTGCCAAAGTCAAGACCACAAATTGCCATCGTCGAATTGCGGTCTCGCCGCGTGTGGGAAGCCCAGTAGCTTAGCCTGCGCAGTTGCGAAACGCTTGGCCAATATGACGCATCAATTCAAAATACATCTCTGGTCCAGGTGTGATATCGCGGCCGAGCGGGTCAATCGGTTGCAACTTCAGCGATCCGTTGCCGGTTGAGAGCACATTGAGCCAGCGCGGGTTGATGGTCGGTTCAACCATCACACAATCAATCGAAAGTGCATTGAGTTCTTCTGTGACGCGGCGGACATCGCTCGCGCTAGGCGATTCCTCATCTAGCTGAGTCAGGGTGATCGGTGTTGGCAAGTCGTAGTGCGCTGTAAAGCGGGGGTAGGCATCGTGCAACACGGCCGCCGGTTTTTGCAAAGCAGCTGTTAATGCCTCGGTGAGTTCATCGTCAACTTTGAGCAAATCTGTGACAAATTGCTCGGCGTTGTCGTGGAATTGCTCTGCTGATTCTGGGGCGAGTGCCGACAAGGCATCGGCCACACGGTGTGCAAAGGCCACACTGTCACCAGGCGCTAACCACACATGCGGGTCGGGGCCGCTGTGGTCGTGACCGTGACCGTGGTGCTCATCGCCATGATGTTCTTCACCGTGTTCGGCGTCGTCGTGATGTTCATCGCCATGATGCTCGTCACTGTGCTCGTCGCCATGGTGATTGTCGTCATCGCTGTCACCCAGGTCGTTCCACACCAGATGCTCACTGCCGCTGGCTTCCACCGCGCGCGGGAAAAAGGATTCGATGCCTGGCCCCACCCACACGATCAGGTCGGCATTGCTCAGGGTGCGCAGGTGTGATGGCTTGAGTTTGAAGGTGTGCGGTGAAGCGGTGCCGTCAATGATGAGATCTGTGCTCACAGCGTCGCCACCTATGGCTTGAACGATGGCGTCAACAGGCGGGATCGAGGTCGCGATGTTCAGGGTTTGAGCCTGCAGTGTCGAGACGCTCAATCCAGTGGCGGCGAATACCGCACAAAGCCGAGCAATTCGGCGTTGAGAGCTGTACGTGAAATCAGAGTGGGTCATAGTCTTGGGGATTGAGTGATAATGTAATAACATAACAGCCCGATCTCGATGATGGAAGTCTTCAAAAGGTGTTGTGTTGACACAATCTAGCAGTGAGGCACTGTTGAGCTTGCACGGCGCCGGTCTCTTTGAACGCGGGCGCTGGCGGGTGCGCGGCGTAAGTGTGCAGGTAGCGCCGCGTGAAATAGTCACCTTGATCGGCCCAAATGGGTCAGGCAAATCCACCACC
>CALAMQ010000132.1 GCA_937925815.1 uncultured Granulosicoccaceae bacterium
GAAGCTGTAGTCACTTAAAACAGATTTTTGTCAAAGCGACAAGCCAAATCGATACAACCGCCAACGCAAGTCATCAATATCGCAAGCCTGCCACAACCGCTTCAAGCGCGGGATGCGCAGTCAAACGCTCCTGTGACGCGAACCCTCGCCAGCCTTGCAGGCCACCGGTGTGCAGCAGGTGCAAGCCGTCTCGGTGATGCTGGTCGCACCAGTAGGCAGCCTTGCCGTTGTAGAGCGGATCAAACAACACGCCTGTTTCGGCGTAGACCCGCGCTAGCCAACGCAGTAACGCATCCGGCACCCGTCCATAACCGCCAAAGCGCGCGTCGCTTTGCTCCGGAGCGCCGTCTGGTTTCGGCGCAGCAGTGTTATCACCGACAACATCCGCCGCCATCACCGTGATGGCGCTTGGCAATCCGCGCGCGAGGCCGGCGGCGGTGGCTCCAGTGCCAGAGGGCACAACCAACGTGCACCCGTCTTCAATTGCGAGGTTCTGGGCAAAGTCGAAACAGGCAGCCTCCCCGTCTGCGTCATTGCCACCCTCTTGCACAAAGGCGAATCCCGGAAACTGCTCCTCGAGCCTGTCGCGAAACGCCGGGTCATATCGGGTTGCGTAAGTCTTGCGGTCCACGGTATGTACGCGCATTCCCCAGCGTCGCGCATCACTCAACGTCGGGTTGCAAAGCTTCGCGTCAGTGCCGCGAATTACCGCCGCCGTGTCTAAACCATGCGATGCGCCAAGCGCGGCGAGCGCATGAACGTGGTTTGAAAACGCGCCGCCAATGGTCACGACACCGGCCACGCCGTTAGCCTTCAACGTCTCGAGCCGTGGGATGAGTTTTGGGCCTTTGTTGCCACAGCCTACCGGGTAACAGCGGTCGAGCCGGTGCACCACAATGACCTTCCCACTTGGCAGTCTGATGCGCTCGTGCGGGATACATGCGGCGGTCGTCTGGTTCTCTTGGCTGCTACTATTCACGGCACGTGGCATCGATTGACGTTATGAGAACTGCATGGGTTTTGTGCGCCTGCCTAGGCTTGAGCGCCTGCGGGTACCAGTTGGTGCAACCCAGCCCTGCGCAGCCGTCACTAACCGTGGCTGTGCGGGACAATGGTGCGCCATTGCTTGCCGCGGCGCTGCGCAGCCGGCTGCGCCTGCGTGGCCTCGCACCGCAAGACACCGCCACCGCCGAGCGCATCATCAATGTGCGCAGTGAAGCGACTGACCGCCGGTTGCTCGCCATCGACAGCGACGGCCGCGCCGCGGAGTACCGCGAGGAACACCAAGTGCAGGCGCGCGCGCGCTGGACTGACGGCGACGCCACACCGTGGCAAGCATACCGGGTTACCCGCGATTACGCCTATGACGCGTCTGTTGTGCTCGGCAAGAGCCAGGAGCGTCAGCTGATTTTGCGAGAGATGCGCATTGAGCTCGCCGATCGCATCATCGCGAGCACTGTCTACGAGGCCGTTGACACACGTGATGAGGCACAGCCATCTGACGCCGACTGACGTCAGTCCAATACCGGCTCAACCCTCCGTGCGGCCCACTGCAATGCGGTAGTGCTCTGGGAAGGGTCCACCGCATTTGTCCGGCTCACCAATCGGGCGCGGGTCGTTCAAACGCAAGACCGCTCGCACAATCTCAGGCAGTTGCACCGCCGTGATGTGATCACCCAGGCAGCGGTGATGCCCAAAGCCAAAGTGCATGTAATGGTGATCAGGGCGGTCCAGCGCGAATGCCGACGGCAGCTCCAGCTGCCGACCGTCACGCATTGCCGAGCGCGTACACACCAACACGGTTTTGCCTTTGCGAATTTTGCGGCGCCGCAAATTGCCTTTGGCTACCACAAAGTCCTCGGCGCAACGCCGAACAACCAGCGGGTTGATGGGGTCAAAGCGCAGCGCTTCGCGGCACAATTGCAACAACTGCGCGCGGTCGTCGTCAGAGTCTGTGTCGCTGCGCGCAATCTCACGCGCCATCGCCAGAGGACGCGGGCGCTTGAACAGTTGTGCCAGTGTTTGAATCGCCGCCTGGGAGGTAGTCTCTATGCCACCAACCAAAGTGCCCATGACGTTGGTCACAATCCGCGACTCATCAAACTCCACCGCGTCGTTGAATTGAATGCGCAATAGGCGGGAAAGAATGTCATCTCGAGCGTCACCGGCTTCAATGGCGCGCTTGGCATCGGGGATCAGAACATCATTGAGGTGGGTGCGCATCTCGGCGACCGCCTGGCGGTTGTTCTCGCGCACCCGCTCCTTGCGCACCGGGTCTTTCTCAAAGCTGTTGTGGAACATGTCGAGCTGTGTCGCCAAAGACCAGCGCAAAATGTCTGGAACAGACGCTGTGCGAAAACCGAAATATTCTTGCGTG
Organism: uncultured Granulosicoccaceae bacterium; assembly: GCA_937925815.1. Classification (GTDB taxonomy): domain Bacteria; phylum Pseudomonadota; class Gammaproteobacteria; order CALCKW01; family CALCKW01; genus CALCKW01. Next base: position 2,378 of record CALAMQ010000132.1, read on the forward strand.
AAGCGCGCTGGCACGATGCGCGTAAGCTGCGGCACCAAGTCGATGTGGTCACGCTCACAAGCCGCCAAGCTCTCCTCGGCGATCTGCCGCACCGTGCTGCGGATGCGGTCGAAGTCACCGCGCTGCATGACCGAGCGCATGATGCCTTTGTCGCGGTCGTTAAATTCCGTGAGGTCACGGCCGAGCATAAACGGCCCGACCGAGTCGTCCATGGATTCATCATAAGTGACCCGAAACACACCGGGGTTATCGAGCACTTCTTTGACATCGCTGTATCGCGTTATTGCGACGAAGTCACGGATTGGCAAATTCGGAACCGTGTTGCGCAACACCATGAAGATGGTGTCAGCGTGCTTGCGCATGAAATTGGCGAGTTTGTTTTCGTCTTTGTCTGACGGCGTCTCGGTCATGTCTCTAGCCCCAACAGGTCTCTGATTGATGTCATCCGGTCCGGTTGCGTCTTGCCGTCCACTGGCAGGCGCTGGCCGTTTTTACAACGTTTTGAGAAAAGCGATTAATTGCCGGCGTTCTGTCTCGTCAAGCGCCTCACCGATCACGCCGCCCTGCGGCGCGTATTTCAAACTTTTGTCGTAGGCATCGGAGAATTCATGACCACGGTTGCTGTTGCCCGGCAACCGTGTGTCGAGCACAAAGCGGCCGCGTTTGTCGTAGTTCGACCCCTCCGGCACGCGCACTGAACTTGGCTGCATCACACCGACTTTCTCGGTGTCGAATTCAGGCTTGCCAAGTACAACCTGCACCGGGCGTTTATCAGCCGGCCCGAGCAAGTCATCGAGTGTTGGCACAGACCCGTTATGCAGGAACGGTCCGGTTGCCCAAACGCCATTCAGTGGGCGCGCTTTGTATCCCGCACCAGTGCGGAAACAGTTCGGCCGGTCTGTCCAATATTCAGCCTGCTTGTCTGGCGACGTCAGCGTGCTTGCAAAGGTGGCTTCAATTGCAGCGGTAGTGGCCGCACCCAGCGCAATACCAAAGGTGGTGTTGGGCGAATCTTCAACATCAGAAAATTGATAACGTTTACGGTAGGTGGGTTTGCTGTAACCGGAGTTGTCATAATCTCCGTCGGGCTTCTTTGTGTAATACGGTGCGCACAGATGGGCATTGGCACCCAGCGCAGCTTCCGCCGGCGCGTCTGCGTGCTCCACACGCGACGCGGTGTCGAGCATGCGTGAATCGAGCAAACTCGCTTGCAACGGATCAGTGCCAATCTGGCCGAGGCTCACCGTCTTCAAACGCAGCAGCGGCTTGTCGTATTGCCGCTCGACGCCGTCAGCATCAAACCATTTGAAAGGTCGCCACTGGTAGGGCATTTTCCCGTTGGTCAATTCACGCGACCAGAAAGCGTCGCTGCCATAGGCCGGTAAATGGCAGGACGCACAGTGTGTGTCATACAACTCTCTGCCCGCCATGACGTCGTCTTGGTCGATCTCACCAAACGCAGCCTCGTCCCATGTTGGCGCTTGCAATCCGCCCTGCTTCTCGGCGTTAAATTCCTCACCGCGAAGCGCGTCCTCCACCCACGCGAGCTTATCGAGCGGGATCCCGGTGGCCAGCCGCGCCTCGCCCTCTTCTGCACTGGTGTTCATGGTGGCGCCGACACCGAGCGCTTCACCGGCGTTGCGCACCAAGGGGTTCATGATTGAGCCGTCGTACTGCACCCAGTCAAACCAGCTCGCGGTCCAGATGTGCGGGTAACTGACGGGCGCGTTGATCGGCGCGTAGTTGTCTGGGCGATCCATATTGCGGGAGAAGACGCGGTTGCCAATTCGAGACAAAGCGTCAAGCCGACCACTGCCCTCCGCGACTTCAAAGCGGTGCTGGTATTTTTTCAGCACATCCACCGCGCTGTTCATGTCTTCGCGCAGCTGTTCACGCGTGCCGGCGCTGTTGGCGTCACCGAGGACACGCTCAGCGAAACCCTCGAAGCGGTGGTCCAACAGCGGCAATTTTGACGACATCAGCGTCTGGCCGATGGCGGCGGCGAGGGTTTTAGAGAAAAGCCCAAAATCCGCGTTGCCAGACCCGCCTTCGACCACAAACTGCGTACCGTTGTGCATCAGACTGCCGGTGTGACATGCGGCACAGGTCAGGCCAATGGCTGTGCGCCGCCCTGGGATCCCGTCGAGCGGCTGTTCTCCAGACAGGCTAAAACCAACTGGCACTGGCGGATCATCCGCACGACGTGGGTTGCCGTCGATTTCGGCCGCTCGGTACGCTGGCAGTTTGTCTTCATCGCAACCTGAACTCTCTGGATGCGACTGCCCCGTGTGCGCCCGCCAACTCGCGTAACTGCCGGCGTCGCAGCCGGTGTGATCAATCAAGAAGCCAAAGCGCGCGAGGTAATCGGGGTCAGCGAATAAATCGTCTGAGCCGATCAAAGAGCCAAGCGCCCAGGTGGACGGCTGTGGCAGCGCCGCGAACCAGCGATACGGCACCGGCAAGGTGCGGCTGCCCTGGGAAATGTGGTGATACGTTTGGCGGGTGTCCTCATCCCAGCCCTGTGCCATCACCACTTGCGCTTCCACTCTGGGCGCCTTGGGCAGCTCAGGGGAGCGAAGCGCCTCGATGATGAGTTGAGTTGGGTCAGAGACGAGCTTGATCAAGCCAAACGCGAGAACCCCGACAACCAGCCCCATTTTGGCTTTGCGCCAGCGCGCCTCCCACCTAGCCTGCTGTAACGTGCTCATCGTGGCCTCCTCACTGTGGCGTACCGGCAGTCACATCAGTGCGCTGTTGCGCTGTTGCGCTGTTGCGCTGCAACCGCCTAGCAACAAATCATCAATACCACAGCCTATCCCGAAAAAACCCCGGCGGGAATGCTCGGATTGAGTCAGATTTGAGCCAATGACAGCAAAACACAGCGCGCCGGAGGCTGGCGCGTTGTGTTGAGGGAGAGGATTTAACCGAGGTGGAAGCTTAGCCGAGTACCGCGAGCAGAATGCCAGCCGCCACCGCTGATCCAATCACGCCCGCGACATTGGGCCCCATCGCGTGCATTAACAGGAAGTTCTGCGAGTTGGCCTCAAGCCCAACTTTGTTGGCGACGCGCGCGGCCATCGGCACCGCCGAGACCCCCGCTGCACCGATCAACGGGTTGACCGGGTCTTTGCTGAGCTTGTTCATCAGCTTGGCCATCATCACGCCAGCGGCCGTGCCAACCGAGAAGGCGACCGCACCCAGTGCCAAGATGCCAAGCGTCTCAACGGTCAGAAATTTGTCTGCCGAGAGTTTTGAGCCAACAGCCAGACCGAGAAAAATCGTGACGATATTGATGATCTCGTTCTGGGCTGCGTTGCTCAGGCGATCGACAACACCACTTACGCGCAGCAAGTTGCCAAAGCACAACATGCCGATCAGCGGCGTCGCATCCGGCAATACCAGCGCGGAAAGCGCAAGCACCAGCAGCGGGAAGGCAACCTGCTCGCGCTTGCTGACCACGCGCAACTGCGCCATCGGCAATGCACGCTCTGTTTTGGTTGTGAGCGCCCGCATGATTGGCGGCTGAATGATGGGCACCAGCGCCATGTACGAATACGCGGCGACCGCAATCGCACCGAGCAGCTCTGGCGCAAGTCTGGCGCTGACAAAGATCGCGGTCGGGCCATCTGCCCCGCCGATGATCGCAATGGCAGCAGCCTCTTCAATGCCGAAATCGAATCCCGGCAAACCGTTTAGCGCCAGCGCACCGAGCAGCGTGCCGAAAATACCGAACTGCGCCGCCGCGCCCAGCATCAACATGCTCGGGCGTGCGATCAACGCTGAGAAGTCAGTCAGGGCGCCGACTCCCATAAAAATGAGCAGCGGGAACACCCCGGTTTCAAGCCCAATGGTGTAGAGCATGCCGAGCAGCCCATCCGGACCGCCGATGCCGGCCACCGGGATGTTGCTCAGCACGCAGCCAAATCCAATTGGCACCAGCAGGAGTGGTTCAAATTGTTTGGCGACCGCGAGGTACAACAAGCCGCCACCGACCAGAATCATCGCGATTTGTGGCAGCGTGATATTGGCAATCCCAGAGGACTGCCACAGCATCAAGAGAGCATCTGTCATTCGCTGATAAAGACCAACGGCGCACCCTGCGCCACGGCCTCTCCTTCACGCACCGCTACACGGGTCACGGTGCCCGCTTTGAGCGAGCGAATCTCAGTTTCCATTTTCATCGCTTCAAGCACGATAAGCACATCGTCAACCGCCACTTTCTGACCCTCAGAGACCAACACCTTAAAGACGTTGCCCGCGAGCGGCGACGGCATGGCCTCGCCACCTGTGGGTGCAGCAGGTGCCGCAGCAGCCGGCGACGCACCGCTGTCCGCCGCCGCGACCGGCGCGATGTAGTGCACTTCTCCGCCCGTGCTGACCGAAACTTCGTAGGTGTTGCCGTTGACGTTGACGCGGTACATCTCTGGCACGGTGTTGCCATCAGAGTCGGTTGGGGTCTCGCTTGGCAATTCGATTTCAGTGCCCGTTGGCGCGGGCTCAAAGGCCGACGCGTCGCCTCGGTTTTCAAGAAACTTCATGCCGACCTGCGGGAACAGCAGGTGGATCAGCGCGTCTTCGTCGGTGTTCTCGCCGAGTTTGATGCCTTTGACTTTGGCGATGCCTTCGAGCTCGTCGATCAGGCTCTGCATTTCGTTCGGCAAGTGGTCCGCCGGACGGCCGTCGATGACTTCGTGATCCGCGCCCTCGAGCACCTTGGCCTGCACATCGGTGTCAACTGGCGCCGGCGTGGCACCGTACTCGCCGAGCAGTACCCCAGTGGTCTCTTTTGTGATGGTCTTGTAGCGTTCGCCGGTCATCACGTTGAGCACCGATTGGGTGCCGACAATCTGCGATGTCGGTGTGACCAGAGGCACATACCCCAAGTCTTTGCGCACGCGCGGGACTTCTTCGAGCACTTCCTGCATGCGGTCGCTCATGCCCTGCTCACGCAGCTGGTTTTCCATGTTGGTCAACATGCCACCGGGCACTTGGGCTGCGAGTATGCGCGCGTCCACACCGCGCAATTCGCCCTCGAATTTTGCGTACTTCTTGCGCACCTCGCGAAAGTGCTCGGCGATGGGCGTGAGCGCATCTTGCGAAAAGCCAGTGTCATGCTCGGTGCCGGCAAAAATCGCAACCAGTGACTCGGTTGGCGAGTTGCCGTAGGTCATGCTCATTGAGGAGATGGCGCCGTCGGCCATGTCCAGACCCGCCTCGACCGCCTTGACCACGGCGCTGGTTGAGAGCCCGGTGGTCGCGTGTGTGTGCAGCGCAATCGGCACGCTCACCGTCTCTTTGAGGCGTGAGACCAAGTCGTAAGCCATGTACGGCGTGATCAGGCCAGCCATGTCTTTAATACAGATGGAGTGGCAGCCGAGGTCCTCGAGGCGCTTGCCCATATCGACCCAGGTGTCGAGCGTGTGCACCGGGCTCACGGTGTAACTCATGGCACCCTGTGCGTGCGCGCCATTCTCTATTGTGGCGCGGATGGCGGTCTGCAAGTTGCGCACGTCGTTGAGCGCATCAAAGATGCGAAACACGTCCATGCCGTTTGACACTGCTCGCTCGACAAAGCGTTCTACAACGTCGTCGGCGTAGTGGCGGTAGCCGAGCAAATTCTGCCCGCGCAACAGCATCTGCTGGCGCGTATTGGGCATGGCGGCCTTGAGCTGACGCAAGCGGTCCCACGGGTCTTCACCCAGATAGCGGATGCACGCGTCGAAGGTCGCACCGCCCCAACTTTCAACAGACCAGTAACCGGCTTTGTCGATAGCCTCGCACGCAGGCAGCATGTCTTCGAGGCGCAATCGGGTGGCAAATAAAGACTGGTGCGCATCCCGCAGAACCAGCTCGGTCAGTTTTAAACCGGCCATAAGGGGTATTCCAAAGTTGTGGTGCGTTTAGGAACGCTCGTTACGAAAACGGTGGACCGCCGCGACAATCGCCGAAATCAATTCCGGGTCGTCGATGCCCTCGGCTTGGAGGCTGGCGGCATCGCCTGCGGGCTCGGTCGCCGCGGCGTCAGCTGCAGCGTCACCGGCGAGCAACCAGCTCATCAGCGTCATAGCGCCGACCAGCAAGCTCAAAAAGCCAAACACGGTGCCCATGCCAAGCGCCATCAACAACAGCCCTTGATCCAACGCTTCAGTCATGGTTTCGCCCCAACGCAGCGGTCAAACCACCATGATAACGCAAAAATCAGACAAATCCGTGACCGCACCCCTATACAAACCATTGTATTAACTAATTTCACAGGAAAGCATTTGCGTGTGATTTGCATTTTTGGCGTCTGGCCTTTCAAAAGACGCGTGGCTCGGCACCAGTCCAAACTGTTGATTGCCTGCCTCCCACAGCATTGGCATCCCTAATGCGCGCGACCCGCGCCGCACAATGCAGGCCACCTTGGGGTCTCTCGCTAACCCACTGGAATGCTTGGGAAGCGCGCTGAGCGCGTGCCCGGAATTGGCAGGTTTTGGCTGCCGTGGTAAGTGAACACACACGCGAGCTTGGCTTGATCTGTGGTGTTGCGACCGGCCGCGTGGAAGGTTCTGCAGTGAAACAGCAGAACGTCGCCAGCCTTGAGTTCACAGTCAACTGATGAGGCCATCAGCGCCGTATTGACCTCGAGGTCTTGGCGTAAAAAGAGTTTGGCATCGAGCCGGCCTGGATCAAACTCCATGCAGTGTGTGCCGGGCATCAAGCGCAGCGCGCCGTTCTCAACGCGTTCATCGCCCAGCGCCACCCACACGCTGACCAGCTCTGGTCGGTCAAAACGCCAGTAGCGGATGTCCTGGTGCCAGTGTGTCTCACTCGAAAACCCTGGCATTTTGGTCATCACACAATTGTGGTGATTCTGAGAGACGCAGACATCGCCCTCAGGCAACACAGAGCGCAACGCAGCGACGATGTCTCGATCGCGTGCCAGCGCACGGAACACCGCGTCGCGGCCGTAGGCGTGAAGCAAGCGGCGCGGTGTCTGGCCGCCTGTTGCGAGCTGGCTCTCGGGCGAGCCTGGGTAGGCGACATCCGCTTCGAATTCTATTGGTGCAAGCGGCGGGTCAATGCTCTCCTCGACCACACGGCGCAAGTCAGCCAAGCGCGAACCCGACAGCACGCCGCGCAGCACGCCAAATCCGTCGCGGTTGAACTGTGTTGTAAACGCATCACGATTCACGGCCAATCTCCTCCCTTGCACACAAGCGCGTCAGTTCGCGCCGATCAATGCCCCGAGCAGCAGCGTCCACTGCGTTGCCGTTGCAACCAGCAGCTTGCCGGCAAAGCCGCTGAACACCAAGAACAACACCACCGCGAAGCCCGCCACATTGTGCCACCGCCACACGGCGCGCAACCACCGACCGGGCAAGAGCGCCATCACGACCCGACCGCCATCGAGTGGCGGCACCGGTATCAAATTAAACACCATTAACGCGAGGTTCGCGATCACGCCAACATGGCTTGCAATGGTCAACGCGCCAAGCAGCGGTGACTCCACAGCGCGCGAGGACACGGCCAGCAGCACCGCACTCCAGCCAAGCAACATCAACAGGTTTGAAGCGGGGCCGGCGAGTGCGACCACAACCATCGCCAGCCGCGGGCGCTTGAGCCCTGCGAGATTCACAGGCACTGGCCTCGCCCATCCAAAGGCAATGCCACTCAAGAAAATCGCGGCGGCCGGCACCAGTACCGTGCCCACAGGTGAGATGTGTGGCAGCGGGTTTAGCGTTACACGTCCACCGTCGCGCGCCGTGTTGTCACCCAGGCGCCACGCGGCAAACGCGTGCGCCGCCTCGTGCACGGTGATCGCAAAGACAACTGGGATGGCCCATGCCAGCACTTCAAGGGCGTTGGCTACGAGTGGGTTCACTCGGGGACCTCAAGACCCTGCTGCTTGAGATGCTCGTCTAGCGGGCTCAGGATGTCACCAATCCACGGCCTCCCGGTGGCAACCTCTGCACGCGACAGCCCAGACATTTCGTGGGGAAACACCAGCCAGTCTTCGGTTTCGTGCACATAGTATTCCGGCACACAGCCGCTCGCATTTCGCTCAGGCTTGTAATATGCCGTGGCAACTCGCATGTCCTCTGGGGTGTTCTTGCGCGCTTTTCGCTGTAACGTTTCTTTGATTGCCATGATGCTGCGGCCGGAATCGTAAACATCATCCACAATCAACAGCGAATCATCCGAGTTGACGTTTTTGATGATGTAGTCAAGGCCGTGCACACGCACTGTTTTGTCAGCTTGATCAATGCCGTAATAGGAGCTTGTGCGAATCGCAATGTGATCACAATGCAAGCCGTAGTAATCAAACAGCTCTTGCACCGCGATGCCAACAGGTGTGCCACCACGCCACACACCGACAATGAAATTGGGTCTAAAGCCACTCGAAATGACCTGTGCCGCCAGGCGGTAGCTGTCGTACAACAGCGACTCTGGGCTGATAAACGTTTTGTCGCTCATTGGAGAACTACGAAACCTCAAGTGATTGGATAATGTCATCGAGTGCGCGCGCTGGATCCGACGCTTGGGTGATCGCTCGACCTACAACCAGATAGCTCGCGCCAGCTGCCACTGCGCGCGCCGGCGTCATCACGCGTGCCTGATCACCGGCGTCCACACCAGCGGGGCGAATGCCGGGCGTGACCAGCAGTGGCGCTGGACCCAGTGCTGCACGCAGGCGTTCAGCTTCGTGCGCCGAACACACGACACCGTCTAGACCCGCATGGCAGGCATCTGCTGCGAGCGCTGACACCTGCGCCTCCAGCGGGCGCTCGACACCGGTCGCGCGCAGCGCCTCGGCGTCCAGGCTTGTCAAAACCGTCACACCGACCAAGTTCACATCCTCTCCCACCGCCTCGCGCGCGGCCTGCATCATGGCGCGGCCACCGCTTGCATGCACTGTCAGCATCCACACGCCGAGCGCACGCACCACGCGACACGCACCGGCCACAGTGTTCGGGATGTCGTGAAATTTGAGGTCCAGGAAGACCTCAAATTGCTTGGCCTGTAACGCCTCAACCACAGCTGGACCTGCGGCTGTGAACAGTTCTTTGCCCACCTTGAGCCGGCACCGACTGGGGTCAAGCGTGTCGGCAAGCGCCAGCGCCTGGCGCTGATCGGCCGCGTCCAGCGCGACAATTACGGTTTTCTCGTGCAACGATTTACTCTCCTTCATCGCCCATGATCGGTCTAATTGCATCCCAACTGTGGCAGCCCGGACACAACCAATAGAGTTGGTGCCCGCGGTAGGCGCACACACTGCAACTGTGGGTCGGGCGCTTGGCCTTGAGGCGTTCGAGCATGTCGACGATCACCCCAACCTGGGCGCGCGTCTCAGTGCTACTGCTCTCCATTTCAAGCCGCGCCCAGTGCGCCAGACCCGGCAGTGAGGGACGCTTCAACAGTTGGTCTTTGAAAAATTGCCTTGCCGAGCCTTTGTTCTCGAGCTTGGCAATCAGCCCCGCCGCCGTGCTGACCATGGTGTAGGTGTTGGGCTGGTGGCGCAGCTTTTTGAGGTAGGCGCGAATCTGGCGCTCGTCACCCGTGGCGGTCAGTGCCTCGAGCAACGCCTCAGCCACCTCCGGCACCATGGTTTCATCAAATGACACGACCCGTTCGTAGTGCATGACCGCGTCGCGCAAGTCACCACGGCGGCGTGCAGCTTCGGCGAGCAGACACCCCACACGTGCGGCGCGTGGCGCAATTTCTGTTGCAACACCAAGGTGTTGTTCAGCGGTTTCACGGTCATTCGCGCGCAGCGCCTGCTCGTGCAGTTCGCAGTGAAACTGCACTTCACGCAATGACAAATCTGCATCAGTCAGGGTGCGGCAGTCACGCGCAGCGTCGAGCGCCTGTTGCCACTCTTTCTCACGCTCGTAGATGCCGATCAGGACTTCGTAGGCTGCCTCAACCAACACGCCGTCGTCGATCAATTCCTTCAACGCCTCTTCCGCCCAATCGAGCAGTCCAGAGGCGAAGTAGTCTCGCGCCAGCTCCAGGCGCGATTCGTCCCGCGTGCGTTTGCGCAATCCGGGCCTGTCGATGAGGTCTTTATGGATGCGGATGGCACGTTCGACGTCGCCGCGCTGGCGGAACAATGAACCCAGCGCGAGATGAGTCTCGGCGGCGTCATCGTCGAGCTCTGCTTGTCGCAGAAACACGTCAATGGCTTTGTCGTCCTGCTGATTGAGCAGGTAGTTGATGCCTTGGTAATACTCACTCGGGGGTTCGATATCAAAGCGCGAACCGCTTCTGCGCGCACTGATCCACCCCGATGCCGCCGCGACAGGCAGTAACAACCAAAGAGCTTCAAACACGGGCGCACCGGGAGGACGGATATGGGAGCGTATTCTACCGGGCTTTAGCGCACACTGGCGGCGGGATGGGCTTTATTGAGGTTTGAACGCGTCCATTCCGACTGCGTTCAGGTCGGGTGTGGCCTTGGCCTTCGACCGGCGACGGTAACTGACGCCTGTGTCAGTCTTCGTCGTTTGCTTTGCCCGCGTCTTCTGCGTGCGGCCGGGGCGAGCCTGCCGAGGCGTTGACACGCTCGCGCAGTTCTTTTCCAGGCTTAAAATGCGGTACGTACTTGCCGTGCAGGGCCACGGTGTCACCGGACTTGGGATTGCGCCCAATGCGTGGTGGGCGAAAGTGCAAGCTGAAACTGCCAAATCCGCGCACTTCAATGCGGTCGCCGCCGGCGAGTGCCTGACTCATCGACTCGAGCATCACCTTGACGGCGAGCTCCACATCCTTTTGCGCGAGGTGTCCTTGCTCGCGCGCCAAGTCTTCGATCAACTCGGACTTGGTCATGGGGTTATCACGTGTCGACATCGTCAGCGTCCTCAAATCCCGTTGGCGCGGCTCTCCGCTACCAGACTAGCAGTTCTCGCACCACCGCCCGATTGGCGGCGGTGCAAGTACAGGGTGCTCAACTCATTACCGCTTCAGGCTGTACGCCTAAAACCGGATCAGTTGCGCTCCATTTGCTCTTTGAGGATGTCACCGAGCGTGGTGGCCGGTGCAGCCGCGGAGCTGTCGCCGTAGTCGCTGACCATTTCAGCTTCTTCGTCGTTGTCCTTGGCTTTGATCGACAAATTCAGCATGCGTGACTTGCGGTCGATGTTGGTGAATTTTGCTTCCACCTCGTCGCCCTCTTTGAACAGCTGACGGGCGTCCTCGACACGGTCGCGAGAAATCTCGCTGGCGCGCAGGTAGCCGTCGATGCCATCGGCGAGACGCATGGTGACACCTTTGGCGTCAACCTCGGTCACTGTACCGGTGACGATGCTGTTCTTGGGGTTGTCCGCAACGAACTGTGCAAACGGGTCTTGATCGATCTGCTTGACACCCAAGCTGATGCGCTCGCGCTCTGGGTCTACCGAGAGCACGATGGCTTCAAGCTCATCGCCCTTCTTGTAGTTGCGAACCAACTCTTCGCCATTGTCATTCCAAGAGAGGTCTGACAAGTGGATGAGGCCGTCGATGTCGCCGTCCAAGCCGATGAAGATACCGAAATCGGTGATCGACTTGATCTTGCCGATGACCCGGTCGCCCTTGCGTTGTACAGCGGCAAACTCATCCCAAGGATTGGCTTTACACTGCTTGATGCCGAGCGAAATCCGGCGGCGTTCTTCGTCGATGTCGATGATCATGACTTCGACTTCGTCGCCCACGGCAACCACTTTGCCTGGGTTGACGTTGCGGTTGGTCCAATCCATCTCAGAGACGTGCACCAGACCTTCGACGCCCTCTTCGATTTCAACGAAGCAGCCGTAGTCAGCGATGTTGGTTACGCGACCGAACAGACGCGAGCTCTCTGGGTAACGGCGGGTGATGTCTGACCATGGATCGTCGCCAAGCTGCTTGAGGCCGAGCGATACGCGGTTGCGCTCGCGGTCGAACTTGAGCACTTTGACTTTGACTTCCTGACCGATCTCCACCACTTCTGATGGGTGCTTGACGCGCTTCCACGCCATGTCGGTGATGTGCAACAGGCCGTCGATGCCGCCGAGGTCCAAGAACGCACCGTAGTCGGTGAGGTTCTTGACGATACCCATGACTTCGATACCTTCCTGGAGCTTCTCGAGCAGTGCTTCGCGCTCTGCGCTGTACTCGCTCTCAACAACTGCACGGCGCGAGACAACAACGTTGTTGCGGCGCTGGTCGAGCTTGATGACTTTGAAGTCGAGCTCTTTGCCTTCGAGGTAACCGGTGTCGCGCACGGGGCGAACGTCGACCAGTGAACCTGGCAAGAAGGCGCGGATTTCGTCGATCTCGACGGTGAAACCGCCTTTGACCTTGCCGGTGATACGGCCGCTGATAATCTCTTCGCCTTCGAAGGCTTCTTCGAGCTTGGTCCAGCTACGGGCCCGGCGTGCTTTCTCGCGCGAGAGGCGCGTTTCACCGAAACCGTCTTCAACCGCGTCGAGCGCTACTTCAACGGTGTCGCCAATGGAGACATCGAGCTCGGCGCCATCGGCACGGAATTGTTCAATTGGGATCACACCCTCGGACTTCAAACCCGCCGAGACGACGACAAAGTCAGGGGTGATGTCGACAACCGATCCCATGAGGATGGTGCCGGGCTTCATTTCAGTGGTTTTCAGGCTCTCTTCAAAGAGCTCAGCAAACGATTCGGACATTAACGTATCCTGTGACTGGTTAGTTGAGCAGCGCGATCAGTCACATCGCACCACCGTTCATTCGCCGCGCCGGCGGGACCGACGGGGCACTCATTGCGGGTATTGCGCCACCCGCTTGGCGTAGTACGCGAGCACCTGCTCACACACTGACTCGATAGGCAGACTGGTCGAATCGATACTCAATGCGTCGTCTGCCGGCCGCAGCGGAGCGATTTCGCGACCCATATCGCGCGCGTCTCTCGCCCTGATGCTCGAAGTCAAGTCGTCGAGTGTAACACGAAGCCCCTGATCAGTCAGCTGCTGGTAGCGCCGGCGTGCTCTCTCCTCGACACTGGCGGTCAGATAGACCTTGCACAGCGCGTCCGCAAACACCACCGTCCCCATGTCTCGCCCGTCCGCCACCAGACCGGGCGCACGCCGAAATCGACGCTGCAATCCGAGCACCGCGTCGCGAACCTCGCCGTGCTTAGCGACTTGAGATGCGAGTGAACCGGTACTCTCGAGCGGCACTTCATCACTGACGTCAACGCCACCCAGGGCCACCCCTGTGCGATCTCCAAGCACTTCAAAACTCACTTGCATGGTTGACGCCACCTCGGCCGCGGCCGCGACATCGTCAAGCGCCACCCCCTGGCGCACGCAGGCGAGCGCAGCCACCCGGTAGATCGCGCCACTGTCGAGCAGATGGAAGCCGAGCGCGGCGGCAACGCGCCTGGAGACAGTGCCCTTGCCAGAACCACCGGGGCCGTCAATGGTAATCACGGGTGTGACAGCGGGCGCGCTCATGCCGGCTGCCGGAGTGAGGCAAAGGCGTCGAAGTAGCCCGGAAAAGTCTTCGCAACACAGCCTGGGTCCAAGATGGTCACCGGCACCCCGGCGCAGCTGACCAGGGAGAAGCACATTGCGATGCGGTGGTCGTCGTAGGTTTCAACTTCAACATTCTGTGCGGGCTCCGGACACGGCCAGACCCGCAACCAGTCCTCGCCCTGCTCCACTCGCGCACCGAACTTCTGGAGCTCGGTTGCCATGGCGTCGATCCGGTCGGTCTCCTTCACGCGCCAGCTCGCAATATTGCACAGGGTGCAGGGGCCGTCGGCAAAAAGCGCCACCACGGCAAAGGTCATGGCGGCGTCGGGGATGTCGTTGAAATCTTGATCAAAGGCCCTGACTGGCCCGCTGCGCTCCACGTGAATGCAGGTTGCGTCTTTCTCGACCAACGCGCCGAGCTGCGCGAGGTGGTCGGCAAAGGCCACATCGCCTTGCAGTGATGCCGTGCCCACGCCCTCGACCGTGACCGGCCCACCACCGAGCAAACCGGCGGCGAGGAAGTAACTGGCAGAGGACGCGTCGCCCTCGACCTGACACTCGCCCGGCGACTGATAGCCCGCTCCGGCTGGTACCGTAAACCGGGCGCCATCGCGTTGTACCGTCACACCAAATGACGCCATCAACGACACAGTCATGTCCACGTAGGGCTTTGAAATCAGCTCGCCGTCGATATCGATGTTCAGTCCTTGCCCAAGCAGTACCGCCGCTTGCAGCAAGCCCGTTGTGAACTGACTTGAGACGGTGCCCTTTATGCGCACGGTGTCGGTATCGACTTGCGTGCGCGGCCCAATGGCGAGCGGTGGGTAGCCGTCCTCGCCGAGGTAGCGCACCGAGGCCCCGAGCGCACGCAAGGCGTCGACGAGATCGCCGATGGGCCGCTCGTGCATTCGCGCGATACCGCCGATCACAATTTCCTCACCCGAGTCCGCGCCGTGCAACGCAAGGGCGGCGGCGAGGGTCCGCACTGCCGTGCCAGCGTTGCCGAGAAAAAGCTCACCCGACACACGGGGAAAGCGCCCAGCGCAACCCTGAACCGTCACACTGCCATCCTCAGCGCGTGACCAGCTGACCCCGAGATCAGTCATGGCCTTGAGCATGTGGCGTGTGTCGTCAGAGTCGAGCAAGCCAATCAACGTGGTCTCACCCTGTGCCAACGCGGCGAGCAAGACGGCTCGGTTAGACAAGCTCTTTGAACCCGGCACACGAACACAGCCAGACAAAGCTGAGACGGGCTCAAGGTGAAGTGCGGGCGTCATGTTGCAGAATCCTCTGGGTCTTCGAGCTCACTGAGCCAGGCGTTGCGCGTCTCTCGCGCGGTGATGAACTTAGCCTCGAGTGCCTGCCCGTCGCCACGGGCAACCTGCTCTCGCATGTGTTGCAGCGCCGCGACGTAGGCATCGAGTTCTGCGAGCACCGCGTCAGTGTTGCAAAGCGCGATGTCGCGCCACATCACAGGGTCTGATGACGCGACGCGGGTGAAATCGCGAAAGCCGCCGGCGGCAAACTCGAAAATACGGTCCTGTTCGGGGCGCTCTGAAAGCATGTGCACCAAGGCAAAGGCCGCGAAGTGCGGCAAGTGACTGGTGGCCGCAAGCAACGCGTCGTGGCGTGCGATATCAAGCTCCACCACTTCGCCGCCGCAGCGTTGCCACAGCGCCCGCACCAGCGCGGTTGCCGTCGAATCGGTTTCAGCCAATGGCGTCAAAATCACGCGGTGGTTTTGGAACAGTGTTGCGTCGCCTGCGGCGACACCACTGTGTTCACGCCCGGCGATGGGGTGACCGGGCACGACGCGGTCGAGTGAATCACCGAAATGAACACGCGCAGCTTCGACAAAACTCGCTTTGACACTGCCGCCATCGGTGATGACGGTGCCGCGGGCAACGTGCGCGGCGAGCGTTTTGAGTATGTCGGGCATCGCCAACATAGGGGTGGTGATAAGCACCACATCCGCACCGACCACGGCCTTGGCAAGTTCGGGTTCTGCGCGGTCGATCACGCCGAGCGCCAAGGCGGTATTAAGTGTGTCGTGGGTGCGCGCGTAACCAATAATTTCACCGCGGAACCCAGACGCCTTGAGCGCCAGGCCAAATGACGCGCCAATCAACCCGACACCGACAATAAGAATCGTCTGATCAGTCACATCCGCATAGTCGGTCATGCGCCCATTGCCCTCGGGTAAGAGCCCGCAACTTTAAAATTCAATACTTCGGCTTCAATTGCGCTCAACACCTCGGCCACAGCGGCATCCGATGCGTGACCACCGATGTCGAGGAAAAAGACATCGCGCCACGCGCTCGAGGCGACACACCGTGAATTGATATTGATCATATCGAGACCGCTCTTGGCGAGCGGCGTGAGCACACGGTGTAGCGCGCCGGGGCGATTGTCAAAAGACAAAATCACGGACGTGACGTCGTTGCCGCTGGCCTCGATCTCCTGCTGCCCAATGACGAGGTAGCGCGCTTGTTCGGGGGTGGTGTCGTCGATGTCGCGCGCGAGCACGGCGAGACCTGTGCTTGTTGCGGCAGCCTCAGGCGCAACTGCCGCGCTGTCCGCGTGCTGCGCCGCGTGCTCAACCGCAAGGCCGGTACTCGCCATCGGCACGCGCTGCGCCGAGGGCAGATTCAGATCCAAATACCGACGGCAGGCTGCGAGCGACTGCGGATGACCGACAACGCGCTGGACCGCATCCAGTGCTTGGTCGGAGGCAATCAAGCTGTGTTTCAAGGGCTGCACAATCTCACCGCAAATCGTGACCGACGACTCGCAGAGGTAATCGACAACGTGACTTCCACCGCCGTCCCGCGTGTCTTCAACTGGCACCACGCCGTAGCGCGCCTTGCCACTTTCGACCTGCCGAAACACGTCGGCGATGGACGCCAGTGGTTGCAACTGAGGCCCGTGGCCAAAATGGCGGCGCGCGGCGATGTCATTGAAACCACCGGCCGGCCCGAGACACGCCACTTGCAAAATTTCCTCGAGCGCAAGGCAAGATGAAATGATCTCTTTGTAGATGGCCTGCACAGACCGATCAGGCAAAGGGCCAGGGTTGTTTTTTGCAATGCGTGCGAGAATTTGTGCCTCGCGCTCAGGGCGGTAAAAAACGGCGCTCGCGTCGCTCGCAAGCTTGATTTCAGCCACACGCTCCGCACAGCGCGCGCGTTCACCGAGCAGCTCGAGGATGGTTTTGTCGATGCGATCAATAGCGACGCGTACGTCGGCGAGAGGGTCAGTTGCCATGTTGTTCAACCGCGAGTTCGTTCAAATTCAGCCATGAAAGCCACGAGATCATCCACCGCCTGTTGGGATACCGCGTTATACAGTGACGCGCGCAAGCCGCCGACCGCGCTGTGACCCTTGAGCGCAAGCAATCCAGCATCCTGGGCCGCACCTGCAAAATCGGCGGTCGCCGATGATTCGGCGAGATCAAAAGTCACGTTGACGCGCGAGCGGCTATCACGTTCGACGCGGTTGGAGTAGTAGTTGCTGCTGTCGATGGCGCGGTACAAGGCGTCCGACTTGCCGTCGTTGAGCGCCGCCATTGCCGCCGCACCGCCCTGCTCTTCTAGCCACTCCAGCACGAGCCCGAGCAGGTACCAAGCAAAAGTGGGCGGCGTGTTGAGCATGGATTCACGACCCGCTTGGCCGCGGTAGCTCAGCACCGGCGGCGTGCCCGCACGCGGCTCGTCTATCAAATCGCGGCGCACAATCACCACTGTGATGCCGGCAGGACCAAGGTTTTTCTGCGCGCCCGCGTAGAGCAGTCCAAAGCGCGAGACGTCGATCGGCCGCGACAAGATGCAGGACGAGACGTCAGCGACCAACGGCACATCACCGCTCTCGGGGATGTAGGGGAACTCGATGCCGTGAACAGTTTCATTCGGGCAGTAGTGCAACCACGCGGCGTGCGGGTCGAGGTCGAGTTCAGACTGCTTGGGCGCGCGCGCGAACTGGCCTTGGGTGTCAGCGCTGCTCGCGGCCACTCGCGCGGCGCAGAGATCGCGGCCAATGGCGTGAGCTTTCTCAGACCACAATCCGCTGAGCAGGTAGTCGCCGCCGGCGCGATCACCGATCAGGTTCCACACCAGCGCTGAGAACTGCAAGGTTGCCCCACCCTGGAAGAACAGCACAGCGTAGTCGTCTGGCACGCGCATCAAGCGCCGCAGACGCGCTTCGATTTCTTCGGCCAACTGCATAAAGACCGGGCCGCGGTGACTGAGCTCCATGACCGAGGCACCACTGCCCCGGAAGTCCAGCATTTCATCTCGCGCCCGGCACAGCACCGACTCTGGCAGTCCCGCAGGTCCCGCGCTGAAGTTGTGCGGGCGCACAGACTCAGTCCTCGGTGTCAGCCGACGACCCGTCCCCAGCTGCGCCATCCGGGGCAGCCCCGTCCTGGGCGGCCCCGTCCTGGGCATCACTACCCTCGGCGGCTGCGTCGCCGCTGGCAGACGGATTCTCATCTGACTGTTCGGTGGCTTGTTCGTCTACGTCAACAATATCCTCAGCTTCGAGCGCGTCCACGCGCTCAACCTGCGCGAGCGTGTCGCCCTCGTCGAGGCGGATCAACCGCACACCCTGGGTGTTGCGGCCAAGCGTTGAAATCTCAGCAACCGAGGTTCGCACCAAGGTGCCACCGTTGGAGATCAACATAATTTCGTCGTCGTCAGACACCAGCTGGGCGCCGATGACTTCGCCGTTGCGCTCGCTGGTTTTGATGTCGATAACGCCCTGGCCAGCCCGACCCTTAGTTGGGTAATCGTCAACGGACGTGCGCTTGCCGTAACCGTTGTCGGTAGCGGTCAGCACTTGTTTGCCGTCTTCCATCACCAGCAGTGCAACCACGCGCTGCGTCTCTGGAATGCGGATGCCGCGAACACCAGCCGCTGTGCGGCCCATTTCACGCACGGTGCTCTCGTTGAAACGCATCGCGCGACCGCCAGAGGCGATCAACATGACATCGCGCTGGCCATCGGTCAGTGCAACGTCCACGAGTTCGTCGTCAACGCGCAAGTCGATGGCGATGATCCCAGCAGTACGAGGCCGCGAAAAGGCGTCCAATCGGGTCTTCTTGACCACGCCATTGCGCGTACAGAAAAACACGCACTGGTCTTCGCCGTATTCGCGCACCGGCAGTACTGCGTTGATGCGTTCGCCCTCTTCGAGCGGCAACAGGTTCACGATAGGGCGACCACGCGAACCGCGGCTCGCCATCGGCAGTTCGTAGACCTTCTTCCAGTACACCTTGCCACGGCTGGTGAAACACAGCAGCGTGTCGTGGGTGCTCGCGACAAACAATTTGTCGACGAAGTCTTCTTCTTTCATTTGGGTCGCGGACTTGCCGCGGCCACCCCGACGCTGAGTCGCGTAGTCGGACAACGGCTGCGACTTGGCGTAACCGGCGTGGGACAAGGTCACCACCAGGTCTTCTTCGTCGATGAGGTCTTCAACGCCGAGGTCTTCATAACTGGTCTGAATGACCGTGCGTCGCTCGTCGGCGTATTGTTCCCGAATGGCCTCGAGCTCTTCGCGAATCACTTCACGCAAGCGGTCGGGGTTTGTGAGGATCAGCATGAGCTCGGCGATGCGGTCGAGAATCTCGCTGTACTCGTTGACAATTTTCTCTTGCTCGAGGCCCGTCAAGCGGTGCAACTGCATGTCGAGAATAGCGCGCGCCTGCGCCTCGGAAAGGTGGTAGTGGCTGTCGATCAGCCCAAGCTCAGCACCCAGGCCGTCGGGGCGAGAGGCTGTGGCGCCGGCACGCTCCAGCATGCCGACCACCGCGCCAGGCCGCCACGCCTTGGCCACCAGCGCTTCGCGAGCAGCGGCGGCGTTTGAAGACGCCTTGATCAGCGCAATGATTTCGTCGATGTTCTCGAGCGCAACCGTCAAGCCTTCGAGCACATGGGCGCGTTCACGCGCCTTGCGCAATTCGTAGACCGTGCGGCGGGTGACCACCTCGCGGCGGTGGCGCACAAAGGCATCCAGTATTTGCTTGAGGTTCATCAACCGTGGCTGGCCATCCTCTAGCGCAACCATGTTGATGCCGAAAACAGACTGCAACTGCGTCTGTTTGTAAAGGTTGTTGATCATCACGTCTGCGGATTCACCGCGGCGCAGATCAATCACCACCCGCATGCCGTCTTTGTCCGACTCATCGCGCAGACCGTCAGAGGCGATGCCGTCGATTTTCTTCTCTTTGACCAGCTCGGCGATCTTCTCGATCAAGCGCGCCTTGTTCACCTGATACGGCAGCTCGGTGATGATGATCGACTCGCGACCGGTCTTTTTATCGACCTCGATCTCGGTGGTACCGCGCATGTAAATCCGGCCGCGCCCGGTGAGGTAGGCCTGGCGGATACCAGCGGCGCCGTTGATGATGCCGGCAGTCGGGAAATCCGGGCCCGGCAGGTGCTCTTTCATGAGCTCAATGACGTCGATGTCGGGCTGATCGAGCACCGCCAAAGTCGCGTCCACCACCTCTCCGAGATTGTGCGGTGGGATGTTGGTGGCCATGCCAACGGCGATACCGGCTGAACCGTTGACCAGCAGGTTCGGCACCCGCGCCGGCAGTACCGTTGGCTCGGATTCGGTTTCGTCGTAGTTGGCTGCGAAATCGACGGTTTCTTTGTCGATGTCGGCGAGCATCTCATGCGCGATGCGGGTCATGCGCACTTCGGTGTAACGCATGGCGGCGGGATTGTCGCCGTCAACCGAGCCGAAGTTACCCTGACCGTCAATCAGCAAGGCGCGCATCGCAAAGGGCTGCGCCATGCGCACCATGGTGTCGTAGATCGCGGAGTCGCCGTGCGGGTGATATTTACCCATGACGTCACCGACCACGCGCGCTGACTTGCGGTAGGGTTTATTGTAATCGTTGCCCTGCTCGTGCATTGAATAGAGCACGCGGCGGTGCACCGGCTTGAGTCCATCGCGCACATCGGGCAGTGCCCGACCAACGATTACGCTCATGGCGTAGTCGAGATAGGACGTGCGCATCTCGTCCTCGAGATTTACGGGGAGGACTTCCTTTGCAAAATCAACCATGTGGAGCCGGATTCCAATTTCGGTGCACTGAGGGGCCAAACGCCCAGTGGCGCGATGTGCCAAACGGTTTGAACCCGTTCAAACACCCAACGCCAAGCAGCCCATTCTACCACGTTTGTGCACGCGCCCCGACACCACGACACAGCCGCGCGAACCGACCGAGACCATCGTCATTCAGCGGCTCGGCCTGAAGGCAACACATCCGCGTGTGATCCGCTTTGCGAGCCCACCGAGAGACGCCGTTAGAGCCCTCATTATCTCGTCGGTACTTGCCCAGGGACACGCCTCACGCCACACTGATATCAAGCTACCCATTCCAATGCCAACCCGTCATGCACCACAACGCCGATCCCGACGAACTCGCCAAATTTGATGCCCCAGCAGGCGACTGGTGGGCGAGAGACGGCGAGTTCAAACCGCTACATGACATCAACCCGCTGCGCTTGGAGTTCATCACGACCCGCGCTGAGATCGCAGGCAAGCGCGTGCTCGACATCGGCTGCGGCGGCGGGATTTTCGCCGAGGCGCTGAGCCGCGCGGGAGCCGACGTCACAGCCATTGATCTGGCTGCCAACGCACTCGCTGTGGCACGTGACCACGCCACGCAAAGCGGCCTGTCAATCGACTATCGAGCAGTATCAGCCGAAGCGCTCGCGTCTGAGATGACAGGCCATTTTGATGTCGTCACCTGCCTCGAGATGCTCGAGCACGTGCCCGACCCCGCCTCAGTGGTGCGCGCAGTTGGCCAGCTGGTTGCACCCGGCGGCGACGCGTTCTTTTCAACGTTTAACCGCAACCCGAAATCCTATCTCTTCGGGATAGTGGCAGCCGAGCAGGTGCTCAAATTGTTGCCTGCAGGCACCCACGACCACGCCAAATTCATCACACCGGCGGAACTCGCTGGCCACTGCCGCGCCGCTGGCTTGCGGGTCTCGGACTTCGGCGGCATGTCCTACAACCCCGTGACCAAGCGCTACGGCTTGAACACCGATGTCTCGGTCAACTACCTCGCGCACGCTAGGCTGCCCGCGTGACGTCAATGCGGCACACGCAAGCTGTGTTTTTTGATCTCGACGGTACGTTGATAGACACGGCACCCGATATGGGTGGCGCACTCAATCTGATGTTGCGCGCCCACGGGCGCAACCCAATCGCACAGAGCGACTACCGGCACTTAGTGTCCGACGGTTCGCGCGCGCTCACGCGACTCGGTTTTGGCGAGCCCGCGAATGACGACGAGCACGCTGCGCGTGTTGCAGAATTTCTGAACCACTACAGCCAGTGTCTCGCGGATGCATCCGCGCTCTTTGCGGGCGTCGAGTCACTGCTCAACACCCTCTCAGATCGTGGCATCGCCGTTGGCATTGTGACCAATAAGCCCGGCGCGTTCACCGAGCCAT
This sequence comes from uncultured Granulosicoccaceae bacterium, assembly GCA_937925815.1. Lineage (GTDB taxonomy): Bacteria > Pseudomonadota > Gammaproteobacteria > CALCKW01 > CALCKW01 > CALCKW01. The sequence goes on from CALAMQ010000132.1 coordinate 24,297, forward strand.
TGTTGCAAAAAATGGGACTGAGAGACCGCTTTGCGAGCGTCGTCAGCGGCGACACGATAGCGAAACGCAAACCCGATCCAGAACCGATTCTGCACGCAGCGCTCGAGGCAAGAGTTGACCCCGAATGTTGTCTGTATGTCGGCGATGCCGAGCGAGACATCGTGGCGGGCAACGCTGCCGGAATGCGGACGCTGGCAGTCGAATGGGGTTACTTCCCAGCCGACACAGTGCTCAGCGCCTGGCAACCAGATGGTGTGGTCTCAACCCCAGCTGAGATCCTCAACTGGGTCAACACCTAAACCCACAGCGTCTTTTGTGAGGCCGATCTCACAAAGCGCTGAGCGTGTCAGCTCAGGTTTTCAAACAGGACAGGCAAGCTTGAGGTCTGGTCACCACCGGTCAGCGTGTTGTCACGCAGCGGGTTGTCGTAGAACACCCGGTCTTTGCCTATGTTGATGCCAAACCAAATGCCAACTAGGAAACCAATTAGCAATCCAAAGCAGAGTCTTTTCACGGCGGATTCACCCACAATCTCAATGTGAACATGCTACCACGCGCCCGCCGCCTGGCCCACGCCAAGACCCTACCTGTCCAAGCTGCAAAGTTAGCACTCACCCTGTTACCACCGCCTGAGGCGAGACGCCGCGTTCCATGCCAGATACACTTCGCGTTCTATTGTTGACGTGCCGCACTCATGACCGACCAACTTCGCCCCCTTCAAAACCGTCACATCGTGATCACTGGCGCGAGCGGCGGCCTGGGGCGTGCGGTGGCTGTCGCGTGCAGCGCGGCCGGCGCGACCGTGATCCTGACCGGGCGCAAAGTCCCGGAGCTCGAAAAGACCTATGACCTCGCCGAGGCCGCCGGGGTCGCACAACCGGCGATCATCCCACTCGATTTGCTCTCAGCCACCGTGGCGGACTACACCGCTCTTGCCGAACAACTCGAACAGACCTTTGGTGCGCTGCATGGCGTGGTGCACTGCGCCGGGGTGCTCGGTGCGCTGACGCCACTGGCGCAATACCCCCAGTCGACCTGGTCCGAGGTGTTCACAACCAATTTGCACGCGCCGCTGGTGCTCACGCAAATGCTCTTGCCGCTGCTGCAGCAGAGCGCGCCGGCAAGCGTTGTGTTCACGCTGGACAAGCGCCTGTCAGCCTATTGGGGCGCTTACGGCCTGAGCAAAGCGGCGCTTGACGGCGCGGTGCAGATGCTGGCGGACGAGTGCGACGGCAGTCGCCTCGACAGCGGCCGGCCTCGGGTCTGCGTGAACGGTGTTCAACCCGGGCCGATGCGCACGCGGTTGCGCCAGCTTGCTTTTCCAGGCGAGCTCTCCGAATCCAACCCCCTGCCCGAGACGCGCACGCAACCTTACATAGAGTTGCTGCAATCAACGGATCACCGCAACGGTGAGACGCTGCTGGCTTGATAGGCGTAGTACGACCCGATCACATCTTGCAAATCCGAGCCGTGCACTCAACCAGTGTCTATGCTTCGCCGATGCTTACAAGGTTCTGACCACAATGCCGCAGGCCGTACCCCTCATTTTCGTGCTGATCGGATGCCTGCTGGGTTCAACACGCGCGCTCGCCTCTGAGCCCGTTTGGGAAATCGGTGTCGCCTCGGTGGCCGTCAACGGTCAGGACTACCCCGCATCCGATCAAGCAAACAACACCGTCATCACCGCGCCATACGGCGTCTATCGTGGCGAGCGCTTCCGCCTCGGTGAGGGCGGCATTCAGGCCAACGCAGTCACCAACCCGCGCTACCGCATCGATCTCTCGGCCAGCGGCTCTTTGAGCGCCAATTCCGAGGGCAATCCGCTGCGCGCTGGCATGCCAGACCTCGACTTCCTGTTTGAAATCGGCCCGCAGCTCATCGTCAATTTGGACAACCGACAGCTCGCCGATCAGAGCGAACTCACCACTGAGCTGGCGTTGCAACTGCGCGCAGCCTTCTCAACGGACTTCCGCGGGATTGACAGCCTCGGCCCGGTTGCGAGTGTCGCGCTTGAGACAACCCGAGATGGCTTGCTCGACGGGCGGCTGAGTGTGGGTGTTGAATTCAATGCGGTGTTTGCCAGCGAAGACATGCACGACCTCTTCTACCAAGTCGACAACGACTTTGCGACCGCATCCCGGCCGGTTTACGACGCGAGCGCGGGCTACCTCGGCAGCGATGTGAACCTCAGTGGCTCGATGGCCGTCACGCCGTCGGTGCTGATTTTTGCCGGCATCTCATGGAACAGCTACAGCGGGGCTGCCAACGAGAACAGTCCGCTGTTCGAGACTGACAGCAGCGTAAATTCATGGTTCGGGCTGGTCTGGCGACTGCGCGAGAGCGAGCGGCGCGTGAAAACGACGGCTCTAGACGGCAGTTCGCCTGCTCAGTGAGCGTGTTGCGCGGCCTCGAGGTCGGCCGCATTGATCACGAACACCCCTTCCCCACCCAGAGACAAGTCGATCCAGGTCAGCGGCAGATCGGCAAAGGCCGCCTCGGCGTCCGCCATACTCGCCCCCACCTCGACAACCAACAAGCCCTCTGGGGTGAGCTGCGACGTGGCCTGCGCCAGAATGCGGCGTGTGATGTCGAGCCCGTCCTGGCCTGAACCCAAGCCCATCGCGGGCTCGGCCAAGTATTCATCTGGCATCAAAGCGAGATCACCTGCGTTGACGTAGGGTGGGTTGCTGACGATCAGGTCGTAGCGCTGCCCTTTAACGGGTGAAAAAAGATCTCCTTCAAAGAGATTCACCCGCCCCTGCAACCCGTGAAGTGCCACGTTTTCGGTGGCGAGTTCAAGTGCCTCGGGGCTGAGGTCGGTCGCATCCACGACGCAGTGCTCGAAATGGTGTGCGAGCGAAATTGCGATGCAACCGCCACCCGTACACAAATCCAGTGCGCGGCCCACGCGCGGATCATCCAGCCACGGCGAGAAGTCCGCCTGTATCAATTCCGCCAGCGGCGAGCGCGGCACCAACGCACGCGCGTCACTTTTAAAAGCGTGACCACAGAACCACGCTGTGCCAGTGAGATAAGCCGCCGGCACGCGCTTGGCAATGCGTTCCTCGATCAAACCGCGCGCCAGTGCGAGCTCGCGCTGACCAACCCATTGGGCGTAATCCGGCGCTTGATCGGGTGGCAAACCCAGCGCGTGCAGCACCAGCCAAGCGGCCTCGTCGAGCACGTTGTCTGTGCCGTGCCCACACCACACGCCCGCCTCATCAAGTCGGGCGGCCGATTCACGGATCACATTTTCAAGCGACATCTGTTGATTCACGGCAACGCTATACTCAGGCCCCACAGCGCGCGCAGGATACCACCCTTGGCTGACGACAAGGCCCAAGCCACCGCGAAACGCCCCTGCCGGTTTTGCCAGGTGATGCGATACATCGCGATTGTCATTGCGATTTTCGTCTGGTACGCCACGGTGCGAGAACCGATCGGCTCCAACACCGCGATGCCAACCGAGATCCAAGCCGCAATCCCGGTTCCCGCTGGCGCGCGCACGCTGCCAGCTTTCGAGCTCAGCACCCACACCGGCGACACCTTCTCAAACGACGACCTCACCGAGCGCTGGGCGGTGGTCATGCTGGGATACAGCGCCTGTGAGTCAGCCTGCCCCGAGTCGCTCGCCGCTGTTGCCGCAGCGCGCCAAACCTTGCTCGACCGCGACGCCAAACACGCCAACGGACACTGGCTAATGATCACGCTCGACCCGGAAACCGATACCGCCGCCGCACTGACTAGCTATCTCAGCGGCTTCAGTGACGCGATGACCGGATTGACTGGCGACGTTGAGACCTTGACCCGGGTTGTCTCTGTTCTAACCGGTGGCGCCACACCAATACCGGGCCAAGTGTGGTTGCTCGCGCCCGGAGGCGAGGTGCGGGCGCGAATTGACCCGCCGGTCGACCCAGACGCGCTACCATTCGACCTCAGGCTCTTGCGTGCTCGCTGAGCCACCGTTGCCCGGTAATTTTCGTGACAGAATATCTCTTCGCAGCGCTTCAACGCGTCCTGCCGCACCACGCGCTGTCGCGCGTGATCTATTGGCTCACCCGTCGCCAGACCCAATTGGCGCAACCGGTGATGCGCTGGTTTTGCCGACAATACAAGGTTGACTTGCACGAGGCGGCCAACACCGACCTCAGCACTTACCCAGACTTCAACGCTTTTTTCACGCGTGAACTCAAAACCGGTGCTCGCCCAATCGAAGGCGACGGCAACACCTTTGTGTCTCCGGCTGATGGACGGGTGTCGGCCTTTGGCAAGATCGACGGCGACCGCATCTTCCAAGCCAAAGGCCAGCACTACACCGCCTCGGCGCTGCTCGCTGACGAGGCGTCTGCGGCGCGCTTTGCCGGCGGCGAATTTATCACGGTGTACTTGAGCCCGCGAGATTACCACCGCGTGCACATGCCAACCGCGGGACAGTTGACCGCACAACGGCACGTGCCCGGCAGGCTGTTCAGCGTCGCGCCGCACACCGTCGCCCACATCCCGGCATTGTTTGCCAGGAATGAACGACTGGTCTGCGAATTTGACACGGACTTCGGTCCGCTGGCTCTGGTGTTGGTCGGCGCGATAAACGTCGCGGCCATCGAGACCACTTGGGCGGGCTTGGTGACACCACCGGCTGGCAAGACGGTCTCAACCACCCACTACAATGACGCCGGTATCCAAGTTGCACGCGGCGAGGAGATGGGCCGCTTCAACATGGGCTCAACCGTCATTGCCTTGCTGCCACCGGGCTTGCAATGGCGCGCCGGCCTCAGCGTTGGCGAGCCCCTGAAAATGGGCCAGTGGCTGGGCCACTTTCCGCGCTGATCAGACCGCGCGCGCTGAGCCACGCGCGCGCGTCCTCGGCGTCTTGCTCAAACCACGCCGCAGCACTGCCAAGGCGGAAGCTGTAACCCCAGCGGTCCATGTCTTCGAACATGCGCGCGCGGCCCACGCCCGGCAAGGTGGCGGCGAGCAAAATTTGCAAGTAACAGGTCGCGCACTCTTCAACCGCGCTGCCGCCAACATCCGTGTGCAAGCTCGCGCGCCGCTCGGGCGTCATGCACACCCAGTGACAGCCCTCGTGCGCGGCGGACTGAACCGGTGTGTCGTCGCGAACGTGCAGTCCATCTGCGATCAAACCAGCTTCTGGCTCGCCCCAAAAGCTGCCCGGAATCGCGGCACCGTCCGGGTGGTAATGCCAACGCAGCCCATGCCCCAGGAACCAGGCTTGCAATGGCGCGGTGTCGATATCGCGCAACAATAACACGCCCGCCGGCACACCGCTCTGACTCATGCTCGCCCCCACGGGAAATTCAGTACCGATTCAATGTGCGCCTCGCCGAGCGCCACCATCAGCACCCGGTCGAGTCCGACCGCCATGCCGGAACACGCGGGCAAGCCGTGCGCGAGTGCTGAAATGAGGTGGTCGTCGCGCGGCGGCGCAGTGTGTCCAAGCGACGCGCGGCGCGCGCGCTCTGCGTCAAAGCGAGCACGTTGTTCTGTTGCGTCGCGCAACTCCTCGAATCCGTTAGCGAGTTCCAAACCGCCGACATAGGCCTCAACCCGCAAAGCGACTGGCCCATCGTCGCTCTCGCCAATGGCCGCGAGCGACGCCTGACTCGGCGGATAGGCATTGACGAGGGTCACGTGCGCGGGATCAAAGCGCGGCGCAACGAGTGTGCTGAAGGCATAGTCAAGCCAACCGTCTACGTCGTCATTGTCGAGACCAATTGGCAGAGGCACGTTTGCGTCTTGCAGCTTGCGCACAATCTGATTCACCTCGACGTTGCGGGCATCAAAGCCGCCTAGCTGCTTGCAGGCTGATTCAAAAGACCAGCAGTCGCAGATCAGCTCACGGTCGAGTGCCACAGCGAGCACCGCAACTAAATCCGCGCTGATCGCGGCGAGATCAAAACCGAGTCGGTACCACTCGAGCAACGTGAACTCGGGGTTGTGGCGGTGGCCGGATTCGCCGGCTCTAAAAACCCTGGCGATCTGATAACAATCCCCGCATCCGTCTGCGAGCAAACGCTTCATCGCAAATTCAGGCGACGTGTGCAGGTAGCCAGACGCGCTCCCGCAGGTGACGGTGGCGCTGTCGATATGGGGGTCAGTTGTGCCCGATGCGCTGAGCATTGGGGTTTCCACTTCGAGCACATGCTCGCTTGAGAAATGTGCGCGCAAGCGCGCGAGCATCTGCGCGCGCGCGACGCGTGCCGCTTGCGACGCGGTGGGCCGCCAGGCAGCCATGCGGGCTACTTGACCCTGGAGACGTACTCGCCGGTGCGGGTATCGCAGCGCACCACTTCGCCCTGCTCAATGAAGAGCGGCACCTTAACCGTGGCGCCAGTCTCCAAATGCGCGGGCTTGGTGCCGCCATTGGCGGTGTCACCGCGCAGACCGGGGTCTGTTTCGACGATGGTCAGCTCAACGAAATTTGGCGCCTGAACAATCAGAGGCGAGCCATTCCATAAGGTCACCTGACACATGTCTTCTTCTTTCAACCACATCTTTGAATTGGCAACTGCCGATGCGTCGGCACCGAGCTGCTCAAAGGTTGTGGTGTTCATGAAGTGCCAGAATTCGCCGTCCGTGTAGAGGTACTGCAGCTCGACGTCCATCACGTCCGCCGCTTCCACAGACTCACCGGACTTGAAGGTTTTCTCCACCACGCGAGCGGTCTTGAGGTTACGCACCCGCACGCGGCTGAAGGCCTGACCCTTGCCGGGTTTAACAAACTCGTTCTCAACAATCACATGGGGATCGTTGTCGAGCATGATGCGCAAACCGCTTTTAAATTCGTTCGTGCTGTAGGTGGCCACCGCGGAGTCTCTGCTGTTTGGGAGCAACCGAACATTATACGCGCATTCACCCCGCGAGCGGTGAGCCGCATGACATGTACGACCGGTTTGCCATTCGACTACCGGCCACCACCCGCTTTAGCGGATAATGCCCGCATGAGCACCCAGGCCACTTTTCCAGGACGGGTCACCGCATGACACCCGGAAACCGCATGTTGCTGTTGATCGTCGATACCGACAGCGAGCGCGCTGCGAACATCGAAGCCCAACTGCGACACCTCGGCAGCGCAGTACACGCAACACAATGCGATCACTTGAGTGCACTGGATGCGGCCGCGCCACGATTTGATCTCTGCGTGCTCGCGCTCGACGGCGCGCATTCGCTAGCGAGCCTCGGCCTGCCGGCACTGCGCGAGCGCGGCCAGGATTGTCCAGTGCTGGTGCTCGGACAGCCGGCCTTCGATTGCCCGCTCGGCGCCATTCTCGCGCACGGCTTTGCCGATTGGGTTGGCACGGATGACCCCCTGCACCTGCGCGAGTCGGCGCGTCGAGAGCTCACGACCGTGCGCGCAAAACGCCAGTCGGCGGCGCTAAGGGATGCGCTGCTGGACAGCGAACGGCGGGTCGAACGCATCATGCACAACACCCGTGACGCGCACGCCGTGATCATCGACGGCGTGCACGCCAACGCCAACAACCCCTACCTGCGTTTGCTTGACCTGGACCCCGAACACGCCACCGCCACGCCCTTTCTAGACTGCGTTGCAGACCAAGACCGCGACGCCGTGCGCGATTTGATCCGCCGCTTCTCGCGCGGTGAAGCGACTGATGAGCGCCGCACCATCGCGTTCCGCACATCGGACGGCGACGCACAATCGCTGCACACCCATTTGTCCGCCTGGGTAGGCGACGGTGAACGCGGGGTACTGGTCAGTCCACAGGCCGTGGAGCCACCCAAGGCTGACACCCCATCGCAGCAGGCAACCAAACGTAAACACGAACCGATTGTCACAGCGCCTGTTGCATCAGCCCCGGACACGGCCGCGCCCGACGCGACGGCGCCCGACACAGCGGCGCCCGACACAGCCACACAGCGCGTGCATGCGCCTGACGCAGCAGCGCCAGAACCCGTAACACCAGAGTCCGTAACGCCGGCCGCCATCGCCAACCCTCCTGCGCCTCCAGAGCCCAAGGAGCCGGCGGCGACTCAGAAGACTGAGCCAGTCATTAACAAGCCGCATCCCGTCGGTGGCCTCGCGGCTGAACTTGATGACACCAACACCGGGCCGGTCACAGACGCGCAAGAGACGCGCGCCACCTCACACCTCAGCCTGTCAGAGCACCGCCGCAGGCTGCGGCACGCAATCAGACACAACCATCTGCGGGTGACGCTGGAGCCACTGACCTGCGTAGAAGACTCTTCGACACATCTTTACATCGACACGGCAGCAGATGACAGCCTGCCCGGCATCGACAGCGGCACGGCACTACGCCGCTTGGCGGACCGCGTCAGCCTCGCGCCGGCATTGGACAGGTGGCAGTTATTTGTCGCAAGCCGGCAAGCAGCCCAACAGTTTGCAGCCAAATCAACAGCCGGCAAACGACGTCCCGCGGCACAGGCCACGGTCACGCTGCACGTGCCAATGACCCATCGCGCAATGCATGACCCCGCTCTGCCAGATTGGCTGGCGCAACTGGCTGGCCAGTACCCAACTATCCGTCACACCCTGTGGTTACCCTTGCGCAGCGCGCGCACCGCACAAACGGAAACAATCTCCCTGCGCGCACAACTCGACGACATTGGCATGCGCCTGTGTCTGTACGACGCCTTCCAACACGCCGGCGACCTGCCCGATTTGCGAGCGCTGGCACCGCATGACATCTGCATGCATGCCGGCGTACTCGAGGCATGGGCCAACGGCAAGTTCTCCGATGAAAACGTGCAAAGACTGGTCACATTGCTACGCTCACAGGGGACACGCAGCATCAGCTCGACAAGGCATGTGGAATTAAGCGAAGAGATAGCGACGCGGCTCGGCTTTTGCATTGTTTCCTCTGCAAAAGCCATCGAATCCGTCGGCGTCTGAGTCAAGCGAATTTCCGAATTTCGCCACTTGACAATACGGATAATTTGGCATAGCTTAAATCTTGATCGTTCGTTCTATAATTAAGTCGAACCATTTTGATGCACATTACGCCCGACCTCTCTCAATGCGAGGATTGCAAAGAGAGAATTAGCAAGGGCGTCTGACCACAAGGGACTCTCATGGACGATGATTTCCGGACCGATGAACCAGCACTGCCGATTGCGCAGCTTCTGCCAATTCGCTCGACAACAGTAACTCTGCAGTTCACCGGCGCGTCGCAGCCAAAATTCTTTCACCAAGCCAGCTTGGCGGCCTTTGTGCGCCACTTGCTGCGTGAACCCCCAGAATTTGACACCCTGCTCCGAATTCAATGCCTAGAAACGGGCCGCACACAATTTGCGCCCGGCGATCACTACAGCTTTTCTATTGTCAGCCTCGCTGGCGGTGAAAACCTGCTCGATGAGCTGATTCGAAGCCTCCAAATGCTTCCTGATTCAGCACTTCGGCGTGAACGGCGAATTTGCTTCCGCGACAACTTGCGCTTTATCTCGGTCCGCGATGATTTCACCGGCCAACCGGTCAGCGGCATAGAAGAATTATCAGTACTCGACGCCGATTCGCTGGTCACTATGGCCAGCGACTTGGCGAGTCAAAACGCGAACGGCTTGCGTGTGTCATTGCAATCACCCGTGCGGCTGCTCAAAGACAAGAGCCAGCGGCTGAATTCGCGCGGTGAATCGCGCTACTGCCACAATGCCGAGGACCTTGAGCCGGCACTGTTGATCAACCGGGTGCGCGACAGCTTTGCAGATTTGTTGCGCCGACGCGGCTGTGACTACCTGCCGCCGCGCGCGGCAGCGCCGGAAGTGAGTTATCAAAAATCAGACGTCTTCTGGCTGGACGGCATTTACAACGACCCAGGTGCACGCGACCGCGGCATGGGCGGCCTGTGTGGTCAGCTCACCATCGACGGCGTTGCGCAGCTCTCTGAAGATTGGTGGCAGCTGCTCACTCTTGGGCAGTTCACCGGCATCGGCCAACGCACCTCACAAGGCTGGGGTCGCTACTCGCTTGGGGAAGCCGGCACGAATTGGGCAGTGCGCGATGACGTTACACGCAGCACCAGCCCGATTCGGCAAATCGTTGCAGACAAGAATTTGCTCACGGCCTACTACCACTGCCTGTTTGAGCAAGAGCAGCTCGGCCGCGCGGGTGACTTGAACCCGCCGGAACCGGAACCCGCTATTGCAGACCCCGTGACGGTGTTACGCGAACAGTTCGACGCGCTTGAAGCGAAGCAATACACAGTGCCTCGCCCGCAGCAATTCACCGCCAGAGACCAACAACCTGTCTCCATTCCGCAATTGATTGATCGCGTGATGCAGCAAGCAACGTTGCAGGTGTTACTGCCGGCACTGACGCATTTGCAAGCCTCCGGTCGCGTTCAATCCAACGTGAATGAGCTCGCGCAATCCTTTATTGATTCGCAAGCGCTGCACCGGCGGCTCGAGGCGACAGAACCGTTTGCGTCCAGTCGCAGTGCTGCGGCAATTTGTGATGCAAGGCAAGTGGCTACCCATCTCAGTGCCGTTTTTGGCGACGACCCGGTCATGGAATACATCGAATCGTGGCTCGCGGCCGACGAAAACAATCCAGGCGTGACCCTCGGATCACCCCTTGTGTCATTGGTTGGCCAAGCCATTGGCATGGAGCCCATCGCCGCTGAAGCGTGGCAGGAGTTGTCTGGACCAGTTCAGCGGCAGCACCACGGGTCTCACCGCGCGAACAAAGGCGTGCGCATTCGGTCGCGCTCACCCTACCGCCAATACAACACCAACGCACCAAAGACCGGCACCTGACAGACAAGATGACGCCTCGAACGCAGCGACACCACACGTGCGCTGCGCGCTGGGATATGCTCGGCAGACAGTCAAACCGATACGCCTTGCATGCACGCCATCCTCTGTGACAATTACGGCCCTGTCGACACCTTGCGCTACGCAGAAATCGCCAGCCCCTCTCCGGACACCGGTGAGGTACTGGTCAAAATACACGCAGCGGGCGTGAATTTTCCGGACGCACTGTTGGTACAGGGCTTGTATCAGGCCAAACCCCAATTGCCCTTCGTGCCTGGCATGGAGTTCTGCGGTGAAGTTGTCGCACTGGGTGAAGGCGTCAATTCGCCTGCCATCGGGCAGCGCGTCATCGGATTCAATCCACATTTCGGGGCCTTTGCTGAGTACACGGTTGCGCCCGTGCAATGCCTCTACCCTGTTGACAGTGCAATCAGCGACAGCCAGGCGGCAAACCTCTTGTGCGCCCATGGCACGGCGCAACACGCGCTAACGCAGCGCGCACATCTGCAACCGGGTGAACAGGTTCTCGTGCTCGGCGCCGCGGGTGGCACCGGACTCGCAGCCGTGCAAATTGCCAAGGCTATGGGCGCGAGCGTCATTGCCGCTGCATCCACGCCGGGGAAATGTGAACTCGCGAAAACGCAGGGTGCAGACCACGTCATCAATTACGCGCGCGAAGACCTCAAAGATCGCGTTCGCGAGATCACGCACGGCGCAGGCGTGAATGTCGTCTACGACCCAGTCGGCGGTGACGCTTTTGACACCAGCTGCCGCGTGATGGCCCGCGGCGGTCGCCTACTCGTGATTGGATTTGCCAGCGGCCGTATCCCAAGCCTACCGGTGAACCTCGCACTGGTAAAAGAATTCAGTGTGGTTGGGGTCTTCTGGGGCAACTTCGTCGCAAACGACGCCGCGCAATCAGCAGCGAATGTCGCCGAACTATTGCAATGGCACCGTGAAGGCAAGATCACGGTATCGGTCGAGCGCAGCTACCCGCTGGCCGAGACCGCAGCGGCACTCAATCACGTTGTGTCGCGGCGGGTGACGGGCAAAGTGGCGATCACAGTCTCCCGAGCTGACTGAGCGCTAACCCTCATACCCACCCTGCCAGACGGAAACCCATCAGGCCCAAGCTCGTGAAGACAATAGACGCAAGCGTGCTGACTACGATGATGTTTGACGCAAGGCTGTCATTGCCGCCAAACGCCCTGACCATGATATAGCTCGCGCTGGCGGTCGGAGCGGACACCATCAGAAACACCAACACCAACTCCATACCTTCGAGCCCCACCATCAACGCGAGTCCCACGACAATGACCGGTGACAGGATGGCCTTTCCAAGGGTGGCGAGTACGGTATTGTGCGGAGCCGCGTGCAAAGCACCAAAATTCAGTGCAGCGCCTGCACACAGAAGTGCAAGCGGCAAAACCATCTGCCCAAGGTAGTCGAAAGTGGTGAGCAAGACAGTCGGCACTGGCAAACCAACGCCACGCGTAACACCACCTGCGAGAATGCCGAGAATCAGCGGATTGCGCGCCACACCGACCAACCCCGAACGCCAATCGCTGCGGCCATTGATGTAGTGGTTGAGCACCACCACCGCGATAACGTTATACAAGATCGTCACCACACCCAAATACAACACCACCGCTGCAACCCCAGCCTCGCCAAAGGCGTTTAAGCAATAAGCGAGGCCAACCACACCCATGTTCGCGCGGTACGCACCCTGCACAACCACGCCGCGTTCGCCTTGGTCGCTGACCAACACGCGCACTATCGCGATCATTAACGCGCACACCAAGACGGTGCCGATCACGCCGACAAACAGCATCCGCGCACTGCTGCCAGCGCCATCGGGCGACGTCACCATTTTCTCAAACAGCATCGCGGGCAGCGCCACGTTGAACACCAGCCACGAGGCGCGCCCCAAGAATGCGTCGTCCACTCGCCCCGCGCGCATGAGCAACGCACCGAGCACCATGAGAATCAATATCGGCGCGGTGACAGCGAGAGCGAAGAGCGACAGCGAGAGGACATCAGACACAGGAGGGACCAGAGAATGGAATAGGCACGCGCCTCGACGTGTCGTGCCGCCGAGGGAGGCCCGCCATCATAGCGTGCAGTGGTATGGCAGTGGAGGTCACAGTTTGGCGAATTCTCACCCTTCGGACTGCCTGTGGCAGTCCTAAACGGCGTTGCCGTTTGGTGACTGCTGGATAGGTAAGGACGATCCCCAGCCCTGCGGGCAGCCTGCGGCTGTCTCAACTGGCTTTGCCAGTTGATCGAACCTATCGGAGGTTCTCGTCCAACCGGACACCCCATAACCAAAAACGGCCACCCTTTGGGTGACCGGTTTTGGTTATGGCGCGCCCGGAAGGATTCGAACCTCCGACCACCTGGTTCGTAGCCAGGTACTCTATCCAGCTGAGCTACGGGCGCGCTGAGCCGACAATTGTAGCAGGTTATTTTCACAGCTCTCAAGTGTTGAATGTTTTCAGTTGTTCGACTGGCTGCGGGCTGTGCATCAGAGCGCGGCGCGCGCTGCCATGAACTCCCCTGTTCCGGTACAAAACAGCAACTCTTGCTGATCTATTGCCTCTCTGTCTGGGCACCGACTCGTCTGCCATCAGACCCTTTGAATCCTTGGCCTTACGCCGAACGCGCAGCGGACGCGGGGCTGTGGCAACATGCCCGACGACTTTCCCAACGCCCTGTCCCCGCGAGACTGTCCGGTATGAGCACACACTATGACTTCATCATCATTGGCGCAGGCAGCGCGGGTTCGGTGCTGGCCAATCGGCTGAGCGAGAACCCGGACGCTCGCGTGTTGTTGCTAGAGGCCGGTCGTCCAGATCACCGCTGGGATTTCCGCTTGCACATGCCAGCCGCTCTCGCCTTTCCGTTGCAGAGCAAAACGTACAACTGGTGGTATGACTCTGAGCCAGAGCCACACATGAATGGCCGGCGCATTTACCACCCGCGCGGCAAGGTGCTCGGTGGGTCGAGCAGTATCAACGGCATGATTTACATCCGTGGCAACCCCATGGACTACGAGCGCTGGTCCGAAGACCAAGCACTCGCACACTGGAGTTATGCGCACTGTCTGCCCTACTTCAAAAAGGCCGAGACCCGGGTCAAAGGTGGGGACAGCTACCGCGGTGACAGCGGCCCGCTGACCACCACCACATCGGCGTGCGAGAACCCGCTGTTCCACGCTTTTTTTGAAGCTGGCCAGCAGGCCGGGCACCCGTTCACAGACGACGTGAACGGCTACCAGCAAGAAGGCGTTGGGCACTTCGATATGACCGTGCGCGACGGCAAGCGCTGCAACACCTCGCGCGGCCACTTGGACCCAGCCCGTACGCGGCCAAATTTGCACATTGAAACCCACGCGCTCGTGACCAAAATCCACATCGAGGGCGAACGCGCCACCGGTGTTGATTACCAACAACGCGGAAACGCGAAGCGGGCAACAGCCAATGAAGTCATCCTCAGCGGTGGCGCCATCAATTCACCGCAGCTGCTCGAACTCTCAGGCATCGGCCAGCCCGCGCGACTCGAACAGCACGGCATCGCGGTCAAACACGCGTTGCCAGGCGTTGGTGAGAATTTGCAAGATCACCTTGAAGTCTATGTGCAGCAAGCTTGCAGCCAGCCGATCTCACTCTATTCATCGCTCAAGTGGTACAACCAAGCGCTCATCGGGCTGAAATGGTATTTGTTCAATTCGGGAATCGGTGCGAGCAACCAGTTCGAGGCCGGCGGGTTTATTCGAAGCAATGAAGACGTTGCATACCCTAACTTGCAATACCACTTCTTGCCGATCGCCATAAAATACGACGGCACCGCGCCCAAAGACACGCACGGCTATCAACTGCACGTCGGCCCAATGAACTCAGATTCGCGCGGTCACGTGCACATAAAGAGCGCCAACCCACAAGACAAGCCTGAAATCCTGTTCAACTACCTCTCAACTGAAAAAGACCGTCGTGAATGGGTTGAGGCCATTCGCAAAACCCGCGAAATTTTCGCCCAACCAGCGTTCGACGCGCTGCGTGCTGAGGAATTGCAACCTGGTCCAGATGTGCAAAGCGACCAAGAGATTTTGGAGTTTGTGCGTAATCACGGAGAGAGTGCCTACCACCCAAGTTGCACCTGCGCGATGGGCAGTTCAGAGGCGGCCGTGGTCGATGGCGACCTCAAAGTGCATGGTGTTGAAAATTTGCGTGTGGTCGATGCGAGCGTGATGCCGACAATCACCAATGGCAATCTCAACGCGCCGACGATCATGATCGCTGAAAAAGCGGCCGATATTATCCTCGGCAACACCCCACTCGACGCCGAGACGGTGCCGTGGCATCGCCACGGCGAAAGCGAGTCATCAAACCGCTGATTGCGGCTCGAGGGTGACGCCCGAAACCTGTGCACCAACGCGCAGGTACTCGCCCACCGCCACCGTGTCAGATTCGACAGTCAACGGCAGCGGCGCGCTCAGCGGGTAGAAGTTCACACTCGCCGCCTCGTGCGCCGTGATACGACCTTGCCAGGCCGGCACAACGTAATAATGGATTCGCTGCAATTCAATTGACGTTGGATGGTGGAGCGTGCACAGAAACCACGCCTCAAGCGCAGTCACGCCAAGCTCTTCGTGCATTTCCCGATGCAAGGTTTGCAACGGGGTCTCGGCTGCCTCCATATGGCCGCCGGGAATGGCGATACCACCTGGATCACTCGGTTTGTCCAAGCGGCGTGATTCGAGCAACACACGGCCGTTGTCTACCAACAAAAAGGACACACAAGGCCAGACTTTCAGCCCCTGCTCCTCAATCACTAGCGCCACCCAACTGTTCCTCCGTGTTCACCACGTCATGTCACTGTGCACTCAAACGCGCCGTCACCGCTGGGAGCAGAACCACACCGTCGCGAGTGCCGGCAACACTATGATCAGCATAGCAAGCCCCACACTGTTCAGTTTGTCAGCGAGCATACCCACAACAAATGGTATGAGCAGCGCACCGAATCGCGTGCCAGCGGTCATCGCCCCAAGTGCAGCGGCTGGCGCATTCGCGCGCCGCGCCGCGGCGTCATAGAGCGCTGGGAACAACACCGAGACGCCAACACCTGAGACCGCAAATCCCACAGTCGATACCACTGGATTGGGCACCAGCGCCTGCAACAGGCATCCCAATACCGCAAGCACGCACGCGCCGTCGAGAGTGCGACGCGCACCAAACCGCAACAGCACAAAATCGCCCGCCATGCGCGCGGCGACCATGCCGCAAGTGAAGGCGACAAATCCCACACTTGCCGGACCGAGCGACACGCCGAGGTCGTCGTGTAAGCGAAACGAAGACCAGTCTGTGGCAACCATTTCTGGCACCAGTGCCACGCAGCCGAGCAAGGCGAAGAGCCAGAGCGGGCGACCTGAGGCTTTAGCCTCGTGTTTGTCCGTCGACTGCGCTACCGGCGCATCAACCCGCAACAGTTGCCCAGCGGTCCACATCACTGTCGCGGCGAGCACCAACGTCGCCGCGATCAAGTGCCAGAGCAACGGCACGGCCATGGCGGCCATGGCAGCAGCCACCGCGCCACTGACCAAGGTGCCGACACTCCACATGCCGTGAAGCCGATTCATCACCGGCGTTGCGCGCCGCGCGCTGAGTGCCGAGCCTTGCATGTTCATGGCGATATCAATCACCACATCGAGCAGCGCAAGCGTCGCCAGCACCGCCATCAAAAACAGCAGTCCCGGTGCCAACGCGATTGCGGGCAACACCAGCACCAGCGCCACCGAACCGATGACCATGACACGCCGCGTGCCAAAGCGTTGGATCACGCGGTGTCCAAGGGCGCTGCCAAGCAGCCCGCCAAGTCCCGCCACCATGATCGCCTGCCCGATAATTGTCAGGCTCACATCGAGGCTATCTCGGATCTCGGGCAGCCGAGGCAACCAAGAGGCGAGCACCGCGCCATTGACCAAAAAATGCAACCCGACGGCACGCACAGCACGGTCATCTGACGCCGTCCAGTTGGCCTGTGACACCTTGTCAGTCATCGCAGGCCGCAATCACAATCACTTCCACCTTGAACTTGGGCAGTGCGAGTTTTGCTTCGCCACTGGCACGCGCCGGTGCCGCACCACTTGGGACCCACGCGTCCCAGACAGTGTTCATCTCGGCAAAATCGTCCATGCTATCGAGCCAGATTACCGTCTGCAGTATGCGGTCGCGACTCGACCCACCTTGCGACAACAAAGCGTCGACTTTATCCAGACACCCTTGCGTCTGCTCGGCGACTGTCGCGCCGTCGGCGACCTGCCCGGCCAAGTACAGTGTGTTGTTGTGTTTAACGAGTTGGCTCATGCGGTCATTGGTGTCAAATCGGGTGATCACGGGACGCTCCAGTGGTGTGTGACTAGATGACTGTAGAGCGTTTTTGCCATGGCTGAAACCAAGCTGTCAGAACCCGCTGCGCAAGCTGTCCGATTTATCACTTGTCTAGAGACTCCGTGATACGACACCGCATGCTGTGCCGACACCGCAGATAGCATATGCTCTGCTCAGACCAAGCCGTATTTGACACCCGCGCGCCCTGCCACTGAGGCGCCCTCCCTCAAGGTGACTTCCCGTGCGACGCGCGGAGAACACCCAACGCGACAGACCACATGCCTCCACAAGCCCGGTTTCTTGACCGCCGCAGCCCGCCCCATATCGCAACCTTGACGCTTCTCGCTGGTGTCGGTGCAATCGGCATGAACGTGTTCTTGCCTTCGTTGCCAAGCATTGCGCGCCACTTTGAATCCGACTATGCGGTGGCCGGTCTCGCAGTCTCCGTGTACCTCGCCGCAACCGCAGTGTTGCAGTTGGTGTACGGGCCTTTGAGCGATCGCTTTGGACGGCGCCCAGCGCTGCTGGCAGGCTTCGCGCTGATGCTCGTGGGCAGCTTGGTGTGCCTGCACGCGCCGAGCATCGAGTGGTTTCTCGCCGGTCGCGTGATTCAAGGCAGCGCCATAGTCGGTCTGGTGGTCAGCCGCGCCGCCATCAGAGACTTGTACGGCCAGAACGACGCTGCGAGCATGATTGGCTATGTCACGATGGGCATGGCCCTCGCGCCGATGCTGGCACCCGCGGTCGGCGGATTTCTGGAAGAGGCCTACGGCTGGCAGGCGAGCTTTTGGCTTATGGCCGTGGCCGCGATGGTCGCCTTTGGCTTGTGCTTTTTCGACGCTGGTGAAACCAACCAACACAAGAGCCGAAGTATTGGCGATCAATTTCGGGGCTACCCAGAATTGTTCAGAAGCCGCAGATTTTGGGGTTATTGCGCAGTCATGGCATTCGCATCGGGTGGTTTTTTTGCCTTCCTCGGCGGCGCGCCCTACGTCTCCGAGGTCCATCTCAAACTCGCACCCTCTGTCTACGGCTTGTATTTTGGCATCACTGCCATCGGCTACATGCTCGGCAACTTCCTGACCGGTCGCTACGCAAAAACCGCAGGTGTCGAAACCATGCTGCAATTGGGCACGGCCGCAGTGATCGCAGGTCCCGCGATCGCGCTCGCCTTTCACTACGCCGGGGTCAACCACCCAGCGGCTTATTTTGGACCGTTAATTTTTCTCGGCCTTGGTAACGGCATGACGCTGCCAAGCGCGAGCGCCGCAATTCTCAGCGTGCGCCCAAAGCTCGCCGGTTCCGCCGCAGGTCTCGGTGGCAGCTTGCAAATTGGCGGGGGCGCTGCCCTGTCGGTACTGGCCGGCGTGATACTCGGCCCTGACACGGGCCCAACGCCGCTGTTGTGGTTGATGCTTGCAACCGCGTTGGCCGCGCGCCTCGCCATGCGCTACACACTGCACGTCGAGCGCGAGCTGCAACCCGACGACAACACCTGACACGCCATCCCGGAGACACCGTGTGCCGCTGAGGATCACAGACAGCATCGAGATTGCAGACTGGGAATTGGTCGAGCGGTTCCAGCGCGCAAGTGGCCCCGGCGGTCAGCATGTCAACAAAGTCTCAACAGCTGTTGAGCTTAGATTTGCCGCTGCAAACTCGCCAAACCTGCCAGCCTATGCCAAATCCCGCCTACAACGCCTGGCCGGCCACCGCTGGACGCAGCACGGCGAGGTCGTTGTCGTCGCCGACGGCCACCGCAGCCAGCTTCGCAACCGCGAGGACGCGCGCGAGCGTTTGAGTGCCCTCATTCGCGAGGCGCTGGAGCGGCCAAAGCCGCGCAAGAAAACGCGGCCCACCCGCGCGAGCAAAGAGCGGCGCCTCAAAGCCAAATCTGTGCGCAGCAAGATCAAGGCAAACCGCCGCAACACCGAAGACTGAGCCCAACTAGGCGCAGCGCCGCAGGTAGGCCGACGGTTCATCGGCTTCCGCCTCCTGTTCAGCACGCCGGGAGGGGATGGCCACGACTTGGCCAGTTGATGGGCTCGGCAGTCTCAGTCGAAGCCAGCGATTCACCGCTTCACTGCGCAATC
The DNA here is from genome assembly GCA_937925815.1 of uncultured Granulosicoccaceae bacterium. GTDB lineage: Bacteria > Pseudomonadota > Gammaproteobacteria > CALCKW01 > CALCKW01 > CALCKW01. Next base: position 43,522 of record CALAMQ010000132.1, read on the forward strand.
TCCGCGCACGTGAAACATGAGAATTTATTGTCTCAGCATTGAGACTGGGCAAACCCTGAAAATCATCTCGTCGCATACTCATTCGTTTCTCCTCATTTTTATCGGCGTTAACGCCCAATGAGAGCTAATCTGGGGCTTGAGCCCGGCCCAGACAAACGCGTAATGTTGATGCTTCAGATTAGTTTTATTTGATGAAGAATCCTGTGTCCAAACCGTCGTTGAACGCCCTTCGTGCCTTTGAAGCCGCCGCGAGACACCTGAGCTTCCAGGCCGCCGCCCGCGAGCTCAACGTCACCCCAGCGGCATTGATCCACCAAGTGCGCCAGCTCGAGTCGCATCTGTCGCTCAAATTGTTTCATCGCCACAACCGCGCAGTCAGCCTGACCCCGGAGGGCGCGCGCTTACAGCCATCGTTGCAGCAGGGCTTTGACGTGATCGACAGCGCGGTGCAGCAACTCCAGCGCCGACACAGTGCGCCCACCCTCACGGTCGCAAGCGGCCCGTCGTTCACGGCAAAATGGCTTTCGCCAAATTTGCGCGACTTTCTCGAGCGCGCGCCGGGAACGGACTTCCGCATTTCATCCAGCCTGACGCTGGTCGACCTTCACCGCGACGGAATCGATGTCGCCATCCGATTTGGCAAAGGTGAATACCCCGGTTGCCAGAGCATCCATCTCGCCGACGACTACCTGCAACCGATGTGCAGCGCCAGCTGGCTGGAACGCAACCCCCTGGCTACACCCGCCGACCTGCTGCAGCACACCTTGATTGATGACCGCACCGATCTCGGCAGGGAGGTGGTGTCGCCGTCATGGGAAGACTGGCTAAAGGCCGCGGGCGTGGAGCAAGCGCCCACCAATCGCGTGGCCTTCAACGTCGCCGACCACACCCTCGACGCCGCCTCAAGCGGCAGCGGTGTCGCGCTGGGGCGCACGGTGTTGGCAAAATTAGACCTCGAGGCTGGTCGCCTAGTGTGCCCTTTTCCACTGCGCATCCCGAGCGGCTTTGCGTTCTACGCGGTGACGCCTGATGACCGAGAGAACGAAGCGCTCGTCGAGGCCTTCATAGCCTGGCTCAAGACCCATTTCCCAGACCCCGGCGCCTGAACCCAGCCGCCCCATTGACGAGCCAACACCCCAGTTGGCAGATGCTATACAGTGCTCGGCAACACCACAGGACACCGCCCATGCACCCCGCCCAGCCCACCGCCAGCCACTTCATCAACGGCGAGTACATCGAAGACAGTTCCGGCGCACCGATTGACCTAATCTACCCCGCAACGGGTGAGTCGTTGGGACGTGTACACGCTGCCACCCCCGAGATCGTCGAGCAGGCCCTCGCGAGCGCCAAGGCGGCACAGCGCGCCTGGGCTGCAACCTCAGGCACAGAACGCGGCCGGGTGCTCAGACGTGCAGCGGATTTGATCCGCGAGCGCAACCGCGAACTCTCCGTGCTCGAGACCTATGACACCGGCAAGCCCTTATCCGAGACACTTTATGTCGACGCGACCAGCGGCGCGGACGCGCTCGAGTATTTTGGTGGCCTCGCGGGAAGCTTGACCGGTGAACACATTCAGCTCGGCGACGACTGGGTGTACACCCGCCGTGAAGCGCTCGGTCTGTGCGTGGGCATTGGCGCGTGGAACTACCCAACCCAAATCGCGTGCTGGAAAGGCGCGCCCGCCCTCGCCTGCGGTAACAGCATGGTGTTCAAACCGTCGGAGACAACGCCGATTTGCGCGCTCAAAGTGGCCGAGATCCTTTGCGAGGCTGGCCTGCCACCGGGCTTGTATAACGTGATTCAAGGCCGTGGCGATGTCGGTGCAAGCTTGGTCTCAGATGCACGCGTGGACAAGGTCTCACTCACCGGCAGTGTGCCGACCGGGCGCAAGGTGTACGCCGCCGCAGCCGAGGGCATCAAGCACGTGACAATGGAACTCGGCGGCAAGTCTCCGCTGATTATCTTTGACGATGCCGATCTCGAGAACGCCGTCGGTGGCGCGGTGCTCGCCAATTTTTATTCAAGTGGCCAAGTGTGCTCAAACGGCACGCGGGTGTTTGTGCAATCCGGTATCAAAGCGCGGTTTCTCGAGCGCCTCGCTGAACGCATGGCCACCGCGCGTATCGGCGACCCGCAAGACGAAGCGGTCAACTTCGGGCCGATGGTGTCCCAGAGGCAACTGGATATCGTGCTCGGGTACATCGAGCAAGGCAAGGCCGAGGGCGCGCGCTTGGTGTACGGCGGCACTCGCCTCGATCAACCGGGCTTCTACCTCGAACCAACGCTCTTTGCCGACGTGCACGACGACATGACCATCGCGCGCGAGGAGATTTTTGGACCGGTGATGTCGGTGCTCGATTTCGACGATGAAGACGACGTGATCGAACGTGCCAACCGCACAGAATTCGGTTTGTCAGCTGGCGTCTTCACGCAGGAGGTCACGCGCGCACACCGCGTGATTGCATCTCTGGAGGCCGGCAGTTGTTTCATCAACTCCTACAATGACGCACCAGTCGAGGCACCGTTCGGCGGTGCCAAGCTCTCTGGTGTGGGCCGGGAGAATTCAAAGAACGCAATCAACCACTACAGCCAGATGAAATCTGTGTACGTGCGCATGGGTGACGTTGAGGCGCCTTTCTAGCGTGGCACAGTCCTCGCGCATGCCGCATCGCGCCGTGACTGTTGCCATCGGGCTGTTGTTTGTGGCGTTGGCCGCGTTTGTCGCGCGGCCGGTCTGGTTTGAGGCCCGGGAGTCCGACCCGAACCTGCAAAGCACAACCCCGGTGAGCGACACAACGCCGGCCCAAGAAGCCGACCCTGCGACAGCGTTCTCACGCCCGCTAAACGCAACAGCAGCCGTGGCAGACAGCCGCGGTGCGGGCGTTGGTGAGGCGCGTGCTCTTGGCGCGGTGGACTCACCTTTTGGCGAGCGCACGGACACCTCACTGGTAGAGCCGCTCACACAATCGACAGAAAATTCGACGGTGCCCGCCGCGCGGTGGTGGCGCCAGATAGAGACTTTGCTAGCCTTCGGTCACAACGACAAAGCGAAGCGCGAGTTTTCACTGTTGCTTGTGCAACACCCAGAGTTTGCACCGCCCGCGGATGCACCGGTGAACGCCCTGCAAACCTTGGGATTGAACACTGACACCAGCGACTGAAACTCCCTAGCCGCGCGCTTACTCTGCTGAGAAGTAGCTGTCGCCAAACCACGCGCGTGCGCTGCCACGCTGATTGTCTGTGTCGCTCATCAGCACAAGCACATCGGCGTGATCGATTTCGACACCGAGCAACGCCCGGAAGTCCTCGCGTACATTGCGCGATTCGCTGAACCACTGACCGCGCTCGTCCTTGGCGCCGCGCACTGCAACCATGATCGAGTGCTCCGGCAGCCACGCATTGGGCCAGCTTGCATCGCGTGGCTGACTGCCAGACCACACGTAATTGATGGCATAAGGTTTACGCAGTACGCCCCGTTTGTGCAACACATAGATTCTCGCAGCGTAGTCGTCGCCATCGCGCGCCTGTTCATCGAGACCCGACGGACCGTGATCCACGCGCCAGCGCCAGTGCAACACCGGTGTTTGCGTCAGATCGACCTGGGATTCTTTGTAAAACGCCGACGCCGTGCCCTGGCTGACCGCCTGCAGCGCGGTGCCTGAGCCATCATCGATCAAGCGGTACTGGGTTTGTCCACTGAAGCTGTGCTCAGCCCAACCCCGTGTATCAGACTGAGAGAACCGCCCAAACCAGTGTGGCGCCGCCGAACCGGCGCACACAACTGCGGCTAACGTGGCCACTAGCCACAACCGCGCGGACCGTTGATTCAGCAATTTTTGATTGGCCATCGTACATCCTGTCAACCGAACAGCGTCCTACGCGTTGAAGCATAGACAGGTCAGCGACCTGTGTGCCAACCACCATTTCAAGGATCATTCCATGCCACCGGTTTCAGCGGACACTGTCGTGGTCAGACCGCAGGCTAACCACACCCGCCCGCACACTGAGAACCGGACCCAAGCCGCCGCGGTGCGTGATGCCGGCGAGCCGCACGCGCTACACTTGCGCTCTCGACCCTTAACCATTTCGACGAGTGCGCAAACAGTGGCGCTACCGGCCAACGCCATGAACGAGTCCATTGGCGCCGCGGCACCACCGCAGCCTGCACCAATCACCCTTGACGGTTTTCTCGCGTCAGTCGAGAAGCGTGCCTTCGTGATGGCAAAATACGCAACCGGCGACGCTGACGCGGCTCTCGACATTGTGCAGGAGTCGATGTACCGATTGGTCGAACGCTACCGAGACCGCGAGCCCACAGAGTGGGCACCGCTTTTCTTCACCATTGTCCAAAGACAGATTGCCGACCACCACAGGCCACGGGGTATCACCGGTCGGCTCAAACGTTGGTTTGGCGACGCGGGTAACGAAATCGAGGCAACCGAACAATTGGCGGCATCGAATGCCGACCCGGGCGATGTGGCAGATGCTGATGCGCTGGGCAATCACCTTGTTCACGCACTCGAGCGATTGCCTGAGCGCCAACGCCAAGTGTTCATGCTTCGCCAGTGGCAGGGACTGAGTGTTGAGCAAACCGCTTCAGCACTTGGCATCTCCGTTGGCAGTGTCAAAACCCATCTTTCACGCGCGCTTGCACACTTGCGACAAAGGCTCCCGGAGGACCTGACATGAGCGATGCCCCACTCAGCGAACCGGACCACCGCACCGCCGCACGCGTCACGGCGCAGTTACAGCGCGAGGCTGACTCACTCAATGACATCGAGTGCGCCAAACTGGCCGCCGCGCGCCGGCGCGCACTCAGTCGGCCGGTCAGTGAGCCCACTCGCTGGGCGGCCCTCACACCGCCCCGATTGAGCATGGCAGCGGCAGCGGTGCTCGCGCTTGCTGTCGCGGTGCCACTGTTGACGACAAACGGATCTCTGCAAGAGACCACAACGGCGGTTGCCGAAGCGAACACCACAGGTGACATGCTCGGCGACCTGCCCCTGCTCGCCAACAGTGACGATGTGGAATTTCTGCAGGACCTGGAATTTCTTATGTGGTTAGAGACCCAGGAAGACAATGCAACTTAGGATATTGGCCTGCGTCGCCGTCGCACTAGTGGGCGCAGCTCGGGCCAGCGACGATATGCCCAGCCTGGAACTCTTGGAACTGCTTGGGCAGTGGCAGGCGTTGGCTGAATACGGTGTCGATATTGACCGCATGTTGAACAATCAGGTCGAACCAGAAGCCAGCACCGAAACCGACGACAACGAGGCATCCCAACCGTGAAACGATTCACTTTGAGCATTCTGGCTGCGCTGTTCGTCAACGTGGCTGTGGCAGCCGTCCCCGACTGGGACCAACTCAGCACAGCAGAACAGCAATCACTCAGCGCACTTGAGGCAACGTGGGATACGCTTGACGAGCAACGCCGCAGCAATATTCTGCGCGGGCTAGCGGCATGGCAGTCTTTGGACACAGGTGGGCGTGAGCGTGTGCAAGCACGCTTTGGCCAGTGGCGCGCGCTCGGCGATTCAGAACAGCGCCGACTACGCGGTGAATTCACACGTTTTCAGGCGATGGACGAACAGACCAAGACGCGGCTGCGCGACTTGCACACGAAATTCAAAAACCTCTCGCCTGAACAACAGCGCGCACTACGCGACCGTTTCAGCGAGGACCGCCGTGACCGGGACGCCACTGACGCCAACCACGCTGACACGGCGCGCGATGACAACGCAGACGGTCAACGCGACGACAACCGGAACGGTGGTGACCGCAATGACAACCGTTCAGATTCGCGTGATTCGCGCAGCGGTGGGGGGGATCGCAGTTCGCGCGGCAACGAGTGACGCTCAGCCGCAGTCAGAACCCCAATCTGTCTCTGAGGCTGTACCACGTCATTGCCGCGACCAGCAATGGCCAGCGCAGCGCGCTGCCGCCTGGGAAAGGCGTGCACGGCACTCGCGCCAACGCATCAAACTGCGCTGACTCCCCGCACAGTGCATCGGACAGCAACTGACCACTGTAGGTCGCAAGTGCAACCCCATGCCCGCTGTAACCAGAGGCCGTCAGCGTGTGGTCACCGACGCGCGCAAAATACGGCGCGCGCCGCGCGGTGATACCGAGCGTGCCACCCCAGGCGTAGTCGATGCGGGTGTCGGCGAGCTGCGGGAAGATGTCGAGCATTGGGCGTCGAACGAAGGCTTTGATGTCCGACGGAAAGCGGTAGCTGTAGTTTTCACCGCCGCCAAACAGCAGCCGGTTATCCGCCGACAGACGGAAATAATTGATCACAAACTTGGCGTCCGCCACCGCAACCCGATCGCGGATTAACTGCGCGGCGGCCTCCGCACCCAGCGGCTCGGTTGCGGCAATGAAATTGTTAATCGGCATCACGCGCGCGCTGACTGAGCGCTGTAAGTTGCCAAGGTACCCGTTACAGGCCAACACCAATTTGCGCGCCCTGATCTGCCCACGCGCAGTGTCCAGCACCACACCCTGCTTGTGCCCTGACAACGAGTTCACCCGGCATTGCTCGCGCACGGTGACCCCGGCTGCCGCCGCCGCTCTCGCCAAACCAAAGGCCAACTTCAGAGGGTGTAAATGACCTGCACCCCAATCGACATAGCCGCCGGCGTAGCGCGGGGAATCAACCCACTGGCGCGAGGCCGTGTTGTCGACTGGCTCGATAGCGTCGTAGTTGTATTCAGTGCGCAGCTTCTCCGCGTAAGCATGCGATGAGGGTGTGTCACGCGCGCTCATCTCGGTGTAGAGAATGCCTGGCACGTAGTCGCAATCGATAGCGTGCTCGGCGATCAACGCGTGCACTTTGGCCTTGGCGTCCTCCGCGATCTGCCAAAGCACACGGGCGTGCTCCAGGCCCAACCAATCCTCTAGCTCGTCTTGATCACGGCGTTGCCCACTGCCGAGCTGACCGCCGTTGCGCCCGGATGCGCCCCAACCGACACGGTGGGCGTCGAGTAACAGCACCTCTCGGCCGGCCTTAGCCAGGTGCAAAGCCGTTGAGAGCCCTGTGAAGCCCCCGCCCACAATCGCAACGTCGACGTCACAGTCACCCTCGGTCGGGGCAAACTGGGGCGGCGCCCCGGCGCTCGCGGCATACCAAGATTCAGGGTATTCACCGGCCTTGTCATTTGCAGTCAGGATGTCCATCTAGACCCTTTACAACCACGGCGATACCTGCCGGTCCGTGTGTTCAGAGTAAACCCGCCGTGTGCAAGCTCGCCAACGCATCATCCAAGCCCTGCCGTGCGCGCTCGACCAAGAGATCGATTTCACTGTGTGAAATCACAAGTGGTGGCGAAACAATCATGGTGTCACCAACCGCGCGCATCATCAGACCGTGGGACAGGCAATGGTCGCGCACGATGGCGCCGGCCGCGCCACGTTCGCCCGCAAAGGGCGCTCGCGTAGCGGGGTTCGGACTGAGTTCCAGTGCACCGAGCAACCCGCGGCTGCGCGTCTCACCAATCAACGCGTGATCACCCAGCGTTGCCCAACGTGATGCGAGGTATGGCGCGATGTCGTCGCGCACGCGGGGAATCATACCCTCTTCGTCGATGATGCGCAGGTTCTCCAGCGCAACGGCACAGGCAACCGGGTGGCCTGAGTAGGTGTACCCGTGCGCAAGTTCGGTGGTGGCGAGCACCTCGGCGACACGGTCATGGTAGAGGGATGCACCAATTGGGATGTAACCCGAGCTCAAGCCCTTGGCCGTGGTCATGATGTCAGCGTCAATGTTCATTGACTCACACGCAAACCACTCACCGGTGCGCCCATATCCGGTGATCACTTCATCGGCGATCAACAAAATATTGTGTTCTTTACAGATGCGTTGAATTTCTGGCCAATAGCTCTCTGCAGGGATGATGACGCCACCTGCCCCCTGGATGGGTTCTGCGATAAAGGCCGCAACGCGGTCGGCGCCGAGTTCAAGAATTTTGGCTTCGAGCAGGCGGGCCCGCTCGAGACCAAAGGCCTCGGGGTCGCTCTCGCCGCCCTCGCCATACCAGTAGGGCTGATCAATGTGCACGATGTCAGCGATGGGCAAACCGCCTTGCGCGTGCATCGGTTTCATACCACCGAGACTCGCCGCCGCCATAGTCGAGCCGTGGTAGGCATTCTTACGCGCAATCACGACCGTCTTCTGCGGTTTACCAAGAGTGGCCCAATAGTGCCGTGCCAAACGCAAATTGGTGTCATTGGCATCAGAACCGGACCCGTTGAAAAAGACCTGGTTAAAACCCTCAGGTGCAATTTCCGCAAGCCGCGCCGCAAGCGCCACCACGGGCGGGTGGGTGGTTTGAAAGAAGGTGTTGTAGTAAGGCAGCTCGCGCATCTGTCGCTCGGCGACGCTCGCAAGTTCGTGACGACCGTAACCAATGTTGACGCACCACAAGCCCGCCATCGCATCGAGGATCTGCTCGCCCTCGCTGTCCCAGACAAAGACGCCGTCGGCGCGCGTGATCACACGCGCGCCTTTCGCGCCGAGTTCCTGACCCTTGGTAAAGGGGTGCATGTGGTGTGCAGCGTCAAGCGCCTGCATCTGCTCGGTCGGTGGGTGATTGGTCAACATGGGGGGTTCTCCAGATTCGGGCAAGCCACGGGCAATGGGCGGTTGGTCACACGTTCAGCAGCAAATGCTGTCGTTCCCAAGGGCTGATGACTTGTTGAAATTCGTCTATCTCAAAGCGCTTGATGATTTTGTACACATCGCAAAATTCAGCACCGAGCGCATCGGTAATATCTGTGGCCTCTTCAAACAGATCGAGCGCCGAGCTCAAATCCCAAGGCAAGGTGCGCGAGCTCATGCGGTCGTGCGCGCTCGGGCTCATTGCCATCGTGGGTTCGCTGTTATTGACCATGCCCAAGTAACCACAGGCGAGGCTCGCTGCGATTGCGAGATACGGATTTGCGTCCATGCCGACAACGCGGTTCTCAATGCGGCGCGCGGCGGCGGTGGAATTGGGAATGCGCAGACCCGCGGCGCGGTTGTCCAAGCCCCACTCAAGATTCACCGGCGCCGACTCACCGGCGACAAAGCGCCGATACGAGTTCACATAGGGCGCGAGAATGCACACCACCGAAGGCAAATGTTGTTGTTGGCCTGCAAGAAAACCGTTAAACAGTTGTGTCGGATTGCCACTGGCATCGGTGAAGACATTTTGTCCGGTGACCGAATCGACCACACTCTGGTGAATGTGCATCGCGCTGCCGGGCTCATTCTGCATCGGCTTTGCCATGAAAGTGGCGTAGCAATCGTGTTGCAGCGCCGCCTCTCGAATAGTGCGTTTGAGCAAGAAGACTTGGTCGGCGAGCTTGAGCGGATCACCGTGTTGCAAATTGATCTCAATTTGCCCGGCCCCACCCTCTTGAATGATGGTGTCGAGTTCAAAACCCTGCGCTTCGGCAAAGTCATAGATGTGGTCGATGACCACGCCGTACTCGTCAACCGCACTCATGCTATACGCCTGGCGACTCACACCGCTGCGCCCGGTCCGGCCGACCGGTGGTTCGATGGGCATATCGGGGTCAGGGTTGGGTTTTGTGAGATAGAACTCCATTTCCGGTGCCACCACGGGCATCCAATTTCGCTCAGCGTATTTAGCAAGCACACGC
>CALAMQ010000133.1 GCA_937925815.1 uncultured Granulosicoccaceae bacterium
ATTTCGTTACCACAACCGATTTTGACAAAACTGCATCCCTTGAAAGCCCAGTTTTGACACGCCGTGTTTGTTCGTTGTGGATGCAGGTCTCAAAGACGCAGTTTTAATAATTTTCGCGGTGACTAACGTAACAGTGACAACCTGCACACTAGGGTGATACACACTCAAGCGCGCGGTCCAACACCCCGATGTCTGTGGGTGATGTCGGCCCGTCTTCGCTCAAAGCGCGCCGAAACAGCCGCGCGCCTTTCATGCCGTTAAAGAGTCCCAACAGGTGTTTACAACACCGCATCAACGGCACGCCTTGAGCCAATTGCGATTCAACATAAGCGCGGTAAGCCATCGCCACCGCGAAGCGATCACTCGGCCCGGACAGATTGGCCACACGGGCGTCGACCTCGGCGAGAAACCACGGGTTCTGGTAGGCCTCTCGGCCAACCATCACCCCGTCGAGTGATTTGCGCTCGCGATCAATCGTCTCCCAATCACGCAAGCCGCCATTTAGCAAAATGGTTAGATGCGGCATCTCGTCTTTGAGCCTTCGCACGTGGTCATACCGCAGAGGCGGCACATCGCGGTTTTGCGCCGGGCTCAAGCCGTCGAGCCAGGCGTTGCGCGCGTGCACATCAAAGTGCTGTGCACCGGCGTCGCTGACAACCGACACAAAATCGCGCAAAGGTTCATAGCGCTCATCGCGGTCGACACCAATCCGGCATTTCACTGTGACCGGAATATCCACAGCGTCACGCATCGCGCGCACACACGCAGCCACGGTGTCTGGGGTCTGCATCAGGCAGGCACCGAACGCGCCGCGCTGAACGCGCGGTGACGGGCAGCCGCAATTGATGTTGACCGCCGCGTAGCCCCAGCGCTGGGCGAGCTCGGCCGCAAAAGCCATCTCATCGGGCTCAGAACCGCCGATCTGCAACACCACAGGTTGTTCGTCTTCGCTGAAGTCGAGGTGACGCGACGGGTCGCCGTGACGCAGCGCGCCGGTTGTGACCATCTCGGTGTAGAGCACCGCGTGACGGCTGAGAAGGCGCGCAAGATAGCGGTAGTGCCGGTCCGTCCACGCCATCATCGGTGCGACGGCGAACTGGTAACGGGCGGTGACGGTCTCGTTCATTCCACTATCGTAGCGCGTTGGCAATGCGCAGCGTCGGAGGCTGCAACCCAAAGCATGAGTATGCAGCCGCCTATCGGCCCAAGCGCCACAATCTCGTCAATAGTAAGACGACACCGCGTGCTTGGCTTCGGCAAAAAATGACCAGCGCAACGCCAACACACCCGTGAGGTGACTGAGCGCTGCAACCAGCGCAACCAAGCCGCCGCCGGTGACAAACATCAACAAAATCAAAGCAAGCGGTATCCACAATCCCGCGAACATTGCCACACGCCGAATTGCCAGCGCGCGGTCGCGAGCAACCTGATACACCATTTCTTTCATCAAGTAGTTTGGCGAGGAGTGCGGTGATTCGAGCAAGCGCACCTGGCCGATGTGACCAAGTCCAGTTGCCTCCTCCGGCGTTGCACCAACACTCGCGAGATCGGCGATTTCCGTGTGCGCGCGCCAGCGCGAGACCACCACAGCTGCCACCACCAACGCCAGCAGACACAACAGCGTGACTGCCGCGCCAGACTGCCCGGCAAAACCGCTCAACATGGCGAGCATCAGACTGCTGCTTGAGACCGCGAGCGCCAGAAACTTGTACGGTGTCCAGTGGCTGCACCAGCTCGGCACTGTTTTCAGTTGCGCGTAGATCATGCCCGTTGCGTACACCGTGGCAAACGACAGCACCGCCATCACCAACCCGAGCAGACCACTGCGCTCGCCGCCGAATAACCACATCAGCGCGTACACGCCAAACACCAGCAGCGTGATGATCGCCAGCACGCCCTCGCGCGAGAGCCAGGAGCTGCGCCACTGGCTCAGCGCACGCCACGCGCGATCTGGTCGCGCCAAGTGCAACGTCGAAGACAACAAGCCGCCCACGCACAGCAGTCCGGCGAGCACACACGCGGACCACGCAAAACCGACCGTGTCAGGGCCAAAGCCCAAACCCAGTAGCGCGAGCAAACCAAAGCCAGTGCCGGACAACGATGTGAACGCGATCAGTGAAGGAGCTGGGTGCATGGCGGTTATTCCAAAGTCTCAAGCGCGCGATCTAACCAACCGAGAATCCCACCAACAGGTGCAGAAGACTCGCGGCCGGCCGGCGCACTGGCTGGCAATGAGGAAGATGTGAACGTGCCTTCTGTATCGCGCCGTGGGCGCGGTGGCAGGTATTTGTTCACCGGTGCGGTTCCCTGCCCGGGCATCAGGTCCATGCCGCCACGCTCGGCGACGAGCTTGGACACGTCCGACTCCGGGTCTGCCAGGTCACCAAAGTGACGCGCGCGCGATGGACAGGCTCGCACACAGGCTGGTTCACGGTCTTCTTCGGGCAGGTTTTCGTTGTAGATTCGGTCCACACACAAGGTGCACTTTTTCATCACCCCGGCATCGGCATCGAGCTCACGCGCGCCGTAGGGGCAGGCCCACGCGCACAAGCCGCAACCCATGCAGTGATCTTCGTTGACCAGCACAATGCCGTCTTCAGAGCGTTTGAAGCTCGCACCGGTTGGGCACACGGTGACACAAGGCGCGTCATCGCAATGCAGGCAACTCTTCGGAAAGTGCACGAGCTGCGCTTTACCGTCTTCTGGGGTGACTTCAAAGGTGTGGATGCGGTTGAGCCAACTGCCTGAGGGGTCGGCGCCGTAGGCGCTTTGATCAGACAGCGGCACACCGTAACCACCGGTATTCCACGACTTGCAATTGACCGCGCAGGCATGACAACCGACACAGGTATCGAGATCGATCACCAGACCGAGTTTGACGGTTGGGGTCTCAGGTAGCGTTGTCATATCCATTCCTCGCCGTAGCGTACGGTGTCGGGCCCTGTGCCAACGGGTGAAGCTTGGCTCGCTGCACGCGGCTCAGACACCTCGTCACCCGGCTCTGCTTTTTCAATTTTCACCCGCAAGTCAAACCAGGCTGCTTGCCCTGTGATCGGATCTGAATTGGCGACGCGGTGGCCGCCTTTGCTGGGCAGTAACTCATCAATCAAGTGATTGAGCAAAAAGCCGCGCTCGCTCTCGGGTGACCCCTCTTCCAGCGCCCAAGCGCCGCGCCGTTTTCCAATCGCGTTCCATGTCCAGAGCGTCTTGCCGTTCACCGCTTCCATGCGCACCACGGGAGCTTTAATGCGCCCGCTGTGCGATGTCACCCAGGCCCAGTCGCCACTCTGCAGACCGACGTCATCGCAGACCTCGGCTGGCACATAGAGCGCGTTCTCACCGTGAATTTGTCTGAGCCACGCGTTCTGAGAACCCCAGCTGTGGTACATCGCAGCGGGACGTTGGGTGATCGCGTGCAACGGATACTCCCCCGTGTCGACCATCTCGCCTTCAAACGGCGGGTACCAGATTGGCAAGGGCGCAAAGCAATCGCGCACCCGCTCGCGCAAGTGCTCGGGCGGTTGGCGCTCGCCGTGGCCCTCGGCTGCAAGCTGAAATTTGCGAAGCGGCTCGACGTAGAGCTGAAAGGTGTACGGCTGTGGCGTGTCAAACAGGCCAATGCCAACAGCCCAGTCTTGGTATGCGCTGTTCCAGGGTTTGAAATAGCGTGCCTCGTCTGGGATGTGCGCGGCGTAAAAGCCACCGTTCTCGATGTATTTTTCAAGCTGTTTGGGGTTCGGTTCACCGCGCCCCTCACCTGACTCATCTTCTCCGCGCCAGCCGGCCAGCGGTCCAACACCGGGCCTGCGTTGGTGGTTGACCATGTAGTCCGCGTAGTCTTTCCAGACCGCCTCGCCATTGGCGTCGACAAAGCCCGGAAGCCCCAAACGCGCACCGAGGTCAATCAGCACTGATTGAAAACCGCGCACGTCACGGTCAGGTTCTACCACCGGCCAACGGATCGCGTCGGCTGCGCAATCGGGTTCGCTGATCGGCCGGTCAAGCAGTGAAATACAATCGTGGCGCTCGAGGTAAGTGGTGTCTGGCAGGATCAGGTCTGCAAATGACACCATCTCGGATGAGTAGCTGTCGGAGTAGATGATCTTCGGGATTTGGTACTCGCCGTCCGCGCGCTTGCGCGTGAGCATCTCGATCACATCGGTGGTGTTCATCGAGGAGTTCCAGGCCATGTTGGCCATGTACATGAACAACACATCCACCGGGTACGGGTCGCCGGCGGCGGCGTTGCTGATGACCATGTGCATCATGCCGTGCGCCGACATCGGGGCGTCCCAAGTAAAGGCTTTGTCGATTCGACGCGCGCTGCCGTCGTCGTTGATCTGCAGGTGCTCAGGCCCACGCACAAAACCCAAGTGCGGTCCGCCGAGTGGCGTGTCCGGCGCGCAGTCAGTGTGCGGTACTGGGTGCGCTTCAACTGGCTTGGGGTATGGCGGCTTAAAGCGAAACCCACCCGGCACTTCGACCGAACCGAGCAAGATTTGCAACAAGTGAATCGCCCGGCAGGTCTGGAAGCCGTTAGCGTGCGCCGAGATGCCGCGCATACCGTGGAAGCTCACCGGACGCCCGATCATGCGATCGTGCTTGCGCCCGAGGTGGTCGGTCCAGGGCTGCTCGATCACGACTTCCCGCTCGAAGGCGGCCTCGGCGATCTCAGCGGCAATCCGGCGAATGGTGTCAGCGGGAATACCGCACTGCTCGGCAACGGTGTCAGGGTGGTAGGTGTCGCTGCTGTATTGCTCAGCCATCAACGAAAAAACTGGCACCGCTTTGCCGCCTTCGGGCAGGTCGAATTCACCGGTCAGGGCGGCTTTGATGTCGATGGAATTGGCGTGGTGTACAGAGCCGTTCGTGCGGTCAGCGATCTGGCAGTTGCCCTCACTGTCGCGCGCAAACAGGCCGTGATTTTCCGCACCTGGGTTCTGAATCACGAGATGGGCTGCGTTGGTGTAACGCATCAAGTAATCGAGATCGACCTTCCCTGCTCGGATCAGCTCCTGCACCAACGCGAGCACAAACAAACCATCTGTGCCAGGTGTGATACCCACCCATTCATCGGCGATGGCGTTGTAGCCGGTTCGAACCGGGTTGACGGCAACGATCTTGGCGCCGCGTGCTTTGAGCTTGCCAAGACCGGTTTTAATTGGGTTGGAGTCGTGGTCCTCGGCAACGCCGAAGATCATGAAATATTCAGTGAGGTCCCAATCCGGGGAGCCAAACTCCCAAAAAGCCCCGCCCATGGTGTAGATGCCGGCGGCGGCCATGTTGACCGAACAAAATCCGCCGTGTGCGGCGTAATTGGGGGTGCCGTATTGCTGCGCCCACCACGAGGTCAATGACTGTGACTGGTCACGACCGGTGAAAAACGCAAGCTTGGATGGATCGTCGCTGCGCACCGGCTTGAGCCAATCGACCGCGGTCTGCAGGGCCTCTTCCCACTCGATCTCGACAAACTGGCCGCTGCCACGTTCACCCACCCGCTTGAGCGGCTTTTTGAGCCTGGCTGGCGAGTAGTGCTGCATGATGCCAGCGGAGCCTTTGGCACAGAGCACACCCTTGTTCACCGGGTGATCGCGGTTCCCCTGGAGGTAGCGCACTTTACCGTCGCGCATGTGTACATCAACACCGCAGCGGCAGGCACACATATAACAGGTTGTCTTGCGCACCTCGTCAGAGACGGTGGGTGACAGTTCAACCGGGTGATCGGGGGACGCCGCCATGCAGCACTCTCCTGTTGGGTGGGAGACTCGACCCACTCACCGGTGGGTGCCAGTGCGCGCGACAGTGCGCCGCGCGCGGTCAATCTACTGGGTTGAGCATAGTCAACCCAGCCGTCCAGTTCCGATCAGATCGGTTGTTGCGGGCAGAAGTCTGCTGGATCAATTCCCGCCACTTCAACCGGTTTTTTCATCGCATCGCGGCGGAAAGGCTCGCCGAGTTCTTGATTGAGTATGACCTCAACCAGCGTCGTGATGCCGTCTTCCATCTGCTCTTTGACCGCTGTCTCAAGCACTTTGGACAGTTCGTCCTGGTTGTGCGCGCGCACGCCCTTGAGCCCGCAGCCTTCGGCAACTTTGGCGTAGGAGAGCTTGGGGTCGAGCTCGGTGCCGACAAAGTTGTCGTCGTACCAGAGCGTGGTGTTGCGCTTCTCGGCGCCCCACTGGAAGTTGCGAAACACCACCATGGTGACCGCTGGCCATTCGTCGCGGCCAACCGCGGTGAGTTCGTTGGCCGAGATGCCAAAGGCGCCGTCACCAGCAAAACCAATCACCGGGGTGTCCGGGCAGCCGATCTTGGCACCGATGATCGCCGGGAAGCCGTATCCGCAGGGACCGAACAGGCCCGGTGCGAGGTATTTGCGGCCGGTCTCAAAGCTTGGGTAAGCGTTGCCGATTGCGCAGTTGTTGCCGATATCAGATGAGATGATCGCATCCGCTGGCATCACATCCTGAATGGCACGCCACGCTTGACGGGGAGACAAGCGATCGGGATCGCGGTCGCGTGCACGCTCGTTCCAAGAGGTGCCCGGATCATCGTCTTCGTGGTCCATGCTGGCGAGCTCTTGCAGCCACGCTGATTTGCGCTCAGCGATCTTGGCCTTGCGATCGTCGCGACCGGCGTTGCCAGCCTCGGCACCGAGCTGCTCGAGAAGTTGTTCGGCGACTTGCTTGGCGTCACCGACAATGCCGACTTCAACGCGCTTGGTCAGGCCGATGCGATCTGGGTTGATGTCGACTTGGATGATCTTGGCGTCTTTCGGCCAGTAGTCAATACCGTATCCCGGCAAGGTCGAGAAGGGGTTCAAACGGTTGCCAAGTGCAAGCACAACGTCGGCCTGGTTGATCAGCTCCATCGCCGCTTTTGAGCCGTTGTAGCCGAGCGGCCCACAGTGCAGCGGGTGGCTGCCCGGGAAGGCGTCGTTGTGTTGGTAGTTGCAGCACACGGGCGAGTCGAGGCGCTCGGCCAATTTAGCGGAGGCGTCAATCGCGCCACCGATGACCACACCGGCGCCATTGAGGATGACCGGGAATTTCGCATTGGTGAGCAGCTCTGCCGCACGTGCGATGGCTTGTTTGCCGCCAGCGGGACGCTCAAAGCGCACGATTTCAGGCAGGTCGATGTCGATGACCTGGGTCCAGTAGTCGCGCGGGATGTTGATCTGCGCCGGCGCGCTGCCGCGCCATGCGTTTTCGATGACGCGGTTGAGGACTTCGGCGATACGCGAGGCATCACGCACTTCTTCCTGGTAGCACACCATCTCGCTGAACATCGGCATCTGGTTGACTTCTTGGAAGCCACCCTGGCCGATGGTTTTGTTTGCCGCCTGAGGGGTCACGAGCAAGAGCGGTGTGTGATTCCAGTACGCGGTTTTGACCGCGGTCACAAAACCGGTCACGCCTGGGCCGTTTTGGGCGATGGCCATGCCCATCTTGCCGCTCGCGCGGGTGTAGCCATCACACATCAGACCGCCATTGGTCTCGTGCGCAACGTCCCAGAAATTGATACCGGCTTTCGGGAAGAGGTCGGAAATCGGCATGAACGCCGATCCGATGATGCCAAAAGCCTGCTCAATACCGTGCATTTGCAGCACTTTGACGAAAGCTTCTTCAGTGGTCATTTTCATGGGAGACAGTCTCGTTTTGTTTTGGCGCGCACGCGCGTTAGCCAACGCGGTGCGCTGACGGTTGTTCATATGAGCAGGATGATAATTCGTCGCGTGGACAGACAACACTTCCAGTTGCTTCGCCACGGTGGCACCAACAACTGTGCAAACAGGGGGCCAGCCACCTAGACGCCAAACGACCAGCTCATCAACAAGGTCAATTGACTTGCGCGCGATCGAACGGTGGCTTGAGGGCGCCCCAAAGTGAACCGGTCCTTGCGCCTGTATACACGCAGTCTGCAACCTGGGCGGGCCCACACAACGGATCATTCAGATGATGTCTGTCAGTGACAAAACTACTGATTTGTTATCAGTGGGTTAAATCAGCACCCCACATCAGCGGATATCTGCTCGTAAGGCAGCACTTTGCAACATTTCCTCCGCCATCCCAAGGCGTGCAAACACACTCTGCGCGTCACGAAGCTCAGCACCCGCTCGCTCCATTCGGCTGTTTGAGCGGTACAACTCCACCATCACATCAGCTTGCCTGCGGTAGAGCGCTCGCTCCGATGCACCACGGCGCAAGTCATTCGCGCGGCGCCGGTAACGCCACGCACTGACCGGATCTCCACGCGACAACAGTTGGTTGTAAAGCTGTGTGTAATTGCGCACCAACCCAAGCTTCTGCACCGAGGACTGATACTCCTCTAAGCCTGCTTCAAGCGCGCGCTGCGCAGACCGCAGCGCTGTGCGGTCCAATCCCTCGCGTTCAAGCGTGTCTAACATTCGGCGCGCGAGGTGTATGTTGCCTGCGCTCGCGTGCAGTGACAGCGCACGTTGCCCAGCGGCAAACGCCGCAACCCGGTCTCCAGTGTCAAGTTCCAATTGGAAAAGTGTGGTCAGCGCACTCGCCGCGGTGGCAAAGCGGTTCAAGTCGAGGCTCGACGCCACCACCCGTTGCAACACCGCTGACGCTTGGTCGTGGTGCCCACGCGATCGCGCCCACCTTGCAATGAGCAAGTCATCGTAGTCTTGGGATGCACGGCGAGCACGTGAGCGGAATGCCATGTGTAAACGGCCCTGATCGAGCATCACCCTCGCCCGCCCACGGTCGTCACCCAGTGACTCATACTCGGCGCGTGCGTCGGCGAGCCACACCTCGGCGCCCTCTAGATCGCCACCTGTAAGAGACAACAGCGCGAGATCGTGAAGCTTCGATGCCATCGCGGCACGGTCGCCGCCCGCGACGGCGCGCTCCACCCCTGCAATTAATTCACTTGCATTGCCACGCGCATCAATGCCGCGAAGTCGCTCGATGAATTGATCAGTGTGTGGACTATCTAGCTGGGCGCGTGAGACCGCATCAAAGAGTTCATGTGCGGCAAAGGCATGCGCGGGCTCACCGCTCGTGTCGTTCGGGAACGATGTCAACTCCAGCCAGGCGATGCAAAGCACGAACAGTGCGCACAATCCCCAACCCGCAATTTGCATACGCTGTTGCATTGTCTCCCCGCTTGGCTCTGGGCAAACCGGATATCACCACGCAACGTGAGGGTGCCAGTGCTCAGCACAGGCATCAAGTGCTCAGGGCACGCGCGTGCTTCGCTCAGCTGTGGTTAGCGCCACTTTGTCTCGCAAATACACTGGCTCGACCTGTTCAGCGTCAACTGCTTCACCGCGAGCCAGACGCGGCAACGCGAGGTTGAGCACGTCGAGCGCATCGGGCAATTGCCTACCGAAATGCCGGCGAATGTTCGGGCACGCGGCAACCAATGCCTCACCGTAGGCGGCCCATCCGCTGCCGGCCCCAACCCACCGCCGGGAATCAGGTGCCGTCACATCGCTTGGGCCGAGTACTGACTCTTCGCCGTGCAGTGACCAACTGAGCCCATCACGAACAAAACACCCCCAGTACACCTGCTGCATGCGCGCGTCGATGGCGACTGCAACCTCGCGCACTCCACGCTCTCTGTGAGCACCTTCAGCCAAGGTCTCAAGCGTGGACACAGGCACTAGTGGACGGTCCAACGCGAAGCCTAGGCTTTGTGCGACGGTTGTCGAAATCCGACAACCGGTAAAACTGCCTGGCCCGCGCGCAAAGGCAATGCCGTCGATCGAAGTGCGCGCGAGTCCATTTGAAGACAACAGCTCCTCGATCATTGGCAGCACTTTGACCGCGTGTTCGCGGGTGTTCAAAAAGCGATGCGAATGACTGTTTGCACCGTCAAACAACGCGACAGAACACGCTTCGGTGGTGGTATCGAAGGCGAGGACGACCCGGCTCATGAATCTGTCGCCGATGCGTTGCTGTCAGCCTGCTCGGCAGCGTCCTGCGTACGCTCAAAAAAGCGGTTTACATTCTCGGTCACGCGCGTGCGATACATGCGTGGCAAGCTGTTGATAAAGAGCGCGCCATAGCGTTTGGAAGTGAGTCTCGGGTCGCACAAGACCATCACGCCACGGTCAGTCTCGTCCCGAATCAAGCGTCCAACGCCCTGCTTGAGTTGAGTGATCGCCTGCGGCAATTGAAAGTCCATAAAGGCGTTGCCGCCGTTGCGATTGAGCGCGTCAATGCGCGCGCGCATCACCGGATCTCCAGGCGAGCTGAATGGCAGCTTGTCAATGATCACGCAAGACAGCGCTTCACCGCGCACGTCGACGCCCTCCCAAAAACTCGATGTGCCGAGCAACACCGCGTTACCAGCTGATCTAAAGGCGTCGAGCAATTCGGTTTTAGCCCGTGTGCCCTGCACCAACAACGGGTAATCGAGTCGGGTGGCGAGCTTCTCCGCCGCGTTGTTCATCGCGCGGTGGCTCGTGAACAACAAAAAACAGCGGCCTTCACTTGCGGTGATCACCTTTTCCGCAAGCGCTAGCACGGCGCTGTCATATTGGCTGGACGCGGGCTCCGGCATATCCGGCGGCACCAGCAACATCGCATTGCGGCGGTAGTCAAAAGGGCTTGCCGCAATGCACTCAGTTGCGGTCTTGGCAATGCCGAGCTGGCGGCGGAAGTGGCCGAAGTGCCCGTTAACAGCGAGTGTCGCAGACAAAAATATACGAGCACCTGGCAACTGCGCCATCGTCCTGGCGAATGGCCCAGCGACGTCTAGCGGTGTGAGATTGAGGGCCAACCCTGTGTTGTAGGTTTCAAACCAACTGATCGTGTCCTCGTCACCCGTGCCAAGGAAATCAGAAATTTGTGCGTGCTGGCGCTCCGCCCGCTTGAAGCAGGCCTCGAGACCTCGACTGCGCTCGGCCGCGACCTCAAGTTCCTGCAACAAGTCCGCATAGGCGTTTTCAATCCGCTGCACGGCCTCCAAAACAGCCGGAATTTCGGCCACATCAATCCACGCCGCGCGGCGGGATTCAGTGCCAAGTGCCAGGCGCAAATCGCGAAACGCGCGTTCGATTTCTTCGGCACTGTGGCGCAGACCAGATTGGTCCATAGCGTCAGTGAGGTGTTCGGCGATGGTGTCGCGCGCGAGTTCGGTCACATGCCGAGTCGACAATCGCTTGCCAAAAAAACTGGTCGCAACGTCCGGCAGTTGATGCGCCTCGTCAAATACAAAGGCGTCAGCCGTCGGCAGCACTTCACCAAAGCCCTCTTCGCGCAGCGCTAAATCCGCGCAAAAGAGGTGGTGGTTGACCACAACCACATCCGCTTCCTGCGCCCGGCGGCGCGCATGGGTCACGAAACACCCTTCGAGTTCATCTGGCTCGTGTTCCGAGCAATACTCGGCGTTGGACGTCACGTGCATCCAGATGGGGTCGTCTTCTGACACCGCTGAGAATTGACTGATATCACCGTCGTGGGTTCGCGCAGCCCATTTTCCGATAATGGCGAGCTTGCTCTGCGCCTCTGGTGATTCCAATTGCGCCAGACCACGCGCCCGTTCCAGACGGCTGCGACACAGATAATTCGCGCGGCCTTTGAGCAGCGCCGTGCGCGGCTTGCTGTCGAATAACTTGGCAACCACCGGCAGGTCTTTTTGGTAGAGCTGATCCTGGAGGTGTCGTGTGCCAGTTGAGACAATCACTTTCTTGCCGGAGCGCAAGGCTGGCACCAAATACGCGAAAGTTTTGCCAACGCCCGTGCCGGCCTCAGCGAGCAAGGTCGACTGCGCGGAAAACGCATCTTCTATCGCGTCGGCGAGCTCCTGCTGCCCCTGTCTCGCGCGAAAACCACTGATGTGGGCCGAGAGGGGACCATTTTCACCGAGCACATCGCCCGCAGACTTCACGCTCACTGGCAGCCGGACACCTAACCGTTGTCCGGACGGTACAACCGCGCCTGCAGTTTTGCTTGTTCAGCGCCGTCGTAATCGCGCATGCGCTCTCGCGCTTGCACCACAATCAACCAATTGCGGTAACTGAGTAAGCTGGGTACGGGCTTGAGCGAGTTTGAACGCATGGCGTATTTCTCAGCCGCCTCCCATTGTTCAAGGCGCAGCGCGACTTCGCCCAAGCGACTCCACAAAGCACGGTCATTTGGCGCGAACTCCAAAGCGGATCGAAGGTGGCGGAACGCGAGGGCAAAATTGCCAACGACGCGCGCGTCCTCCGCACGCCGCCAGGCGGCGACCACCAGTGGGTCATCAAATGTGTGGGTGACGCGCGTTGGCTGTTGAACGACCGGCATCTCGGTGCGTTCAATCGGCGCGCTCGCACCGCCTAAGTTGCTGCACGCGGAGACAAAAAGCACGCAACACCCGACCAGCGCACAGCGCACAGTTGACGCCAGGTATCGGCTCAAGGGTTCAGGCGCGTTGTACCCGCTCATGCAGATCACTCCCACTCAATGGTCGCCGGCGGTTTGCCGGAGATGTCGTACACGACCCGCGAGACGCCAGGTAGGCGGTTGATAATGCGGCGCGAGACGTCGTCGAGGAAATCATAGGGCAAGTGTGCCCACCTCGCCGTCATGAAATCGGTGGTCTCCACCGCGCGCAGCGCCACCACTGGCGCATAGCGTCTACCGTCTCCGGTGACGCCCACAGAGTTGACCGGCAGAAACACGGCAAAAGCCTGTGACACCGCGTCGTAGAGTCCGTGTTCTCGCAATGCGGTAATGAAGATATCGTCTGCCTCGCGCAGCACCTCCGCTGACTCCCGTTTGACCTCTCCCAGAATGCGGACACCCAGCCCCGGGCCCGGGAACGGGTGTCGGTAGACCATGTCGCGCGGGAGCCCGAGGGCCACCCCCACCGCGCGCACTTCGTCCTTGAACAGCTCGCGCAGCGGCTCGAGCAAGTCCAGCGTCATGTGCTCGGGCAGGCCGCCGACGTTGTGGTGCAGTTTGATGTTGGCGGCGGTGCCGGCGTAGCCCTGGCCGGATTCGATGACGTCGGGGTAGAGGGTGCCTTGGGCGAGGTATTTGATCTGGGTGCTTTTGTTGGCGAACTCGCTTTTGATCTGGTCGGCGGTCTCTTTGAAGACGGTGATGAAGCGGTGGCCGATGAGGGTGCGCTTTTTCTGGGGGTCGGTGACGCCGGCGAGGTCGTCGAGGAAGGCTTTTTCGGCGTCGATGACGCGGAGGTCCAGGTCGAAGTGGTCGCGGAAGGTGGATTCGACGAAGGCGCGTTCGCCTTTGCGCAGCAGGCCGTTGTCGACGAAGATGCAGGTGAGCTGCTTGCCGATGGCTTTGTGGAGCATGGCCGCGACGACGGAGGAGTCCACCCCGCCAGAGAGCCCGCAGATCACTTGGCTATCGCCAACGCGCTCTTTGATCGCGTTGGACTCGTGCTCGAGGTAATCGGCCATCTTCCACGAGCCGTCGCAGCCGCAGGCCTGGAAGAGGAAGTTGGTGAGGATGTCCGTGCCGTGGGGCGTGTGGGTGACCTCGGGGTGGAACTGCACGCCGT
>CALAMQ010000134.1 GCA_937925815.1 uncultured Granulosicoccaceae bacterium
GTCTTCTTCTTTCCCTCACCTGCCGCTTCGATGCTTTGACAAAGGCAGTTGTGCTGACATATATCCGGCCTCTGGAGGGTGTTCAATATTCTGTGTCAGGGTGATTCACAGCGTGATGTGATCATCCAATCGGTTTGGGAAGTGGACCATCAGTTGGGACAAGGTCAGGTTCCAGTTTTGAATGGGATGTGTCCAGCGCTCTGATGCTTTGAGTTTACCGGCGTACAGGAGCTTGAGAAGACTGTTCTCGTTGATAACGTCAACATTCTTTCGCACATTTGTCAGCAGCGAATAACCTAGGGAGACTCCGAGTAAGTCTCCAGATCCAAGTGTAATACAAGCAACGCACCCCAAGTTGAATGCCCCATGAGCCAGATGTCCTTCGCCGGAGGGTGATCAAAATTCTGTGTCAGTTCTCTGTAAACGGTGAGTGTGAAACATCCTGACACTCTCGGAAATCAGGTGTGCCGGCTGAGAAAATCGTCGGTTTCTGATTTTGTTGGGGTTTCACCAGCGAAGATCTCTGCATAGCGGCACCCGGCCTGGGCGCGGTCTGCTCGAGACTCCTTGATTCGCATCGAGTAGTACCCTGTTTGTGTGAGCACCGCTGTCATGGCCCGGTAGTGGGCGATGTGCGGGGCAACGCCAAACCGTTCAAACAGGGTCTGCACGGCGTTGAGCCGTTCTGCGTCTGCGTCGTCGACCAGGCGTTGCAGCTCTGTGTTGTTCCGCGCCCAGTTTCGGATCGCCAAATCCAGCGGTGCGTCAAAGAGGTCTGGGTCAATCCAGCAATCAATCAGGTTGAACAGGCCCGCGCACAGGCTGTCTGCTGGCATCGCGCACCGCTCCACCAGGATGCCAGTATTGCGGGTTTGCCAAATGCCGATGATGGCTGTTTGCAAGGCGGCCAGGTCTGTGAAATGCCAGTAAAAGCCTGTGCGGGTGAGATCGAGCCGCTTGGCCAACGCTGTGATCTTCACAGCGTCGATACCCTCGTTGACCAGCAGTTCGTAGGCCGCGTGCAGCCAGATCTCACGGGTCGCGCGTACTCGGTCTGGCTGGCCCATTTTCATCCTTTATGCTGATTGAACTTGACACCTGTGTCAGTACAGAAAAAGATGCACTTGACACAGGTGTCAATCATACCCGCAACTGACCGAGGCTGTTCCATGTCCACCGACCCCCTGCTACAGCGCTATCAACTCAAACATCTGACGTTGCGCAACCGCATCATGACCACCAGCCATGAACCGGCTTACCCCGAGGACGGCATGCCCAAAGCGCGCTACGCGGCCTACCACGCTGAACGCGCAAAGGCGGGTGTGGCGCTGGCCATGACGGCGGGCTCTGCGGCGGTAAGCAAAGACAGCCCGCCGGTCTTCAACAATATCCTCGCCTACCGCGATGACGTGGTGCCGTGGATCAAACACTTGACAGACGCAGTGCACGAGCACGGTTGTGCGGTGATGATTCAGTTGACCCACCTCGGGCGGCGCACGGGCTGGAACAAGGGTGATTGGTTGCCGTCTGTGTCGTCTTCACGGCACCGTGAACCGGCGCACCGTGCGTTTCCAAAGTTGATGGAGGATTGGGATATTGAGCGCATCATTAATGATTTTGCTGACGCCGCAGAACGCATGCAGGCCGGTGGCATGGACGGTATCGAGTTGCAGGTCTATGGCCACCTACTGGATCAGTTCTGGTCCCCGCTGACCAATGATCTGGTCGGGCCCTACGGTGCGGATACGCTTGAAAACCGCATGCGGTTCCCAATGGAAGTACTCGACGCCATTCGCAAACGTGTCGGGTCAGACTTCATTGTGGGCCTGCGTTTTACGGCTGATGAAGTGCAAAAGGGCGGCATCACGGCCGAAGACGGACTTGAGATATCAAAACGTCTGGCCGCATCCGGTCAGGTGGATTTCTTGAACGTGATCCGTGGCCGTATCCACACAGACCCTGCGATGACCGACACGATTCCGGTGCAGGGCATGCAGAACGCCCCGCACCTCGACTTTGCTGGTGAGGTGAAAAAGGCGACAGGCATGCCGACCTTTCACGCGGCGAAAATTCCGGATGTGGCGACCGCTCGGCATGCGATCCGGTCGGGGCTCCTCGACATGGTTGGGATGACGCGTGCCCACATGGCGGACCCGCACATTGTTCAGAAAATCGTTGAAGGGCGAGAAGAGGACATCCGACCTTGCGTGGGCGCGACTTACTGCCTTGATCGCATCTACCAAGCCGGGGAAGCGCTGTGCATTCACAACGCAGCCACGGGCCGCGAGTTGACCATGCCTCACACGATTCCCGAGGCCTCGAGCAAAAAGAAAGTTATTGTCGTTGGTGCCGGGCCGGCTGGGCTTGAAGCCGCTCGGGTTGCCGCAGAACGTGGGCACGAGGTTGTTGTGTTTGAGGCCGCTGCGGACCCGGGTGGGCAAATCCGGTTGACCGCGCGCAACCCAAGGCGCCGCGAGATGATGAGCATTATCGAGTGGCGCATGGCGCAGTGCGTCGCACGGGGCGTGGTCTTCCATTTTAATACCTGGGCGGAAGCGGCGGACGTCACGGCCCTTGATCCAGATGTGGTCATCATTGCCACCGGCGGCGTACCCAACACCGAGTTGTTTGAGCAAAAGGGTGAGCAGGAGCACGTTGTCACAACGTGGGACATCATCTCGGGTGATGTGCGCCCGGCGGAAAAGGTGTTGGTTTACGATGAAAGCGGTGATCACCCGGCCTTGCAGGCCGCGGAAGTCGCGGCGATGGCAGGCTCGGACGTTGAAGTGATGACGCCAGACAGAACCTTTTCACCGGAGGTGATGGCGATGAACTTGGTGCCGTACATGCGCAGTTTGCAGGATAAAGACACAACCTTTACCGTCACGCGGCGGTTGGTGGACGTGGCGCGCAAAGGCAATAAGCTCCTCGCCACCATCGGCACCGACTACAGCGACCACACCACCCAGGCTGAATACGATCAAGTGATTGTCAACTACGGCACCTTGCCTTTGGATGATCTGTACTTTGATCTCAAGCCCGTGTCATCCAACGGTGGTGCGGTTGATCATGACGCCTTACTGGCGGGGCAGCCGCAAACCGAGCGGAGACACCCTGATGGCGTTTTTCAACTGTTTCGCATAGGGGATGCGGTGTCGGCTCGGAACACACACGCGGCCATTTACGACGCGCTCCGGCTGATGAAGGATATCTGAATTGCACAGTTGAATTGACCCAGCCAAACTGCGCGATCATGCCGCTTGTCAATACGCGTCACAGAGATTTAGGTGATCTTACGACTAGAGCGGACTTATCAACGAGCGTTACAAACCGTTTGTGGTTCATGGACAAAGGAAATGGTGTTGCACGCGCCGGCGGCGTTGCGGCAATGCTATTGGGCGGGTATTTAATCTATACAATCGGATAACAGTTCTGTCCCAAGTTGCGACCCTTAAAAAACGCGTTCAGAGTTTCCGGTTTTGTT
>CALAMQ010000135.1 GCA_937925815.1 uncultured Granulosicoccaceae bacterium
CAACACCACCAACAGGACGCCGACCCGTGAGAGCCAAGCTATTGCTGATCATCCTCGACGGCGTGCCGTGGCGTAATTGGCGGCGGCTCTTCGGCAATCTCGAGGGTTGGGCGGCCTCGGGTGAGGCGCGGGTCTGGCGCATGCGCGCGGTACTGCCGTCAACGTCGGCGTCGTGTTACGCCTCGATTCACACTGGTGTCGCGCCGCAGGTGCACGGGGTGCTCGGCAACAACACACTGCACCGCGTGCAACAGCCGGATGTGTTCTCTGAAGTGCGCGCGGCGGGCGGCACCACAGGCGCGGTAGCGCACTCTTTTTGGTCTGAGTTTTTCAACCGCTGCCCCTTCGATCCGGTGCGCGATATTGAATTTGATGAGCCCGATAACGCTGCGATCAACCACGGCCGCTTCCACACCATGACCGGCTACAACGCCGCTAACCAAATGACCCCAGCCGACCCGGATTTATTCGCGACGCTCACGCGTTTGTGCGAGCGATTCGCACTCGATTACGGCATGCTCCACACCTGCACACTCGACAGCATGGGGCACCGTTTTGGCCACGACTGTGTCGAGATGGATCACGCCTGCTTCGTGCTCGATGAACAACTCGCGCAGTACATCGTGCGGTGGCGCGAGATGGGGTACGAGGTGATGGTTACCGCTGACCACGGGAAGTCAGACCGCGGCCACCATGGCGGCGTGGGTGAGGATCAACAAGACTACGCGCTCTACTACTTCGGTGATGCCAAGGGGGTTGAAACCGAATCAGTGCTCGATCAGCGACAACTCGCTCCGAGTGTACTCGCTGCGATGGGATTGGTTGCGATGGGATTGGTTGCGCCACCAAGCATGCAGGCAGCACCTTTTTTACAACTGTGACGCTCTGAGAGCAGCGGCAATCACTCCAGCACCATGCGCGCGTTGAGGGCTTGCACGGGGCGGTTGTTGGGTTCGCTGAGTGCGCCGACAACGGTATCCAATTGCCCGGCTGAAAGCGTAACCGGGTCTTTCAACACAAACCACCGCACCCCCTCCGTGCATGGCGGTGTGGTCAGTGATCCGTTGAAACGGAAGTAATCTTGCCGCGTTGGCAGCAGCGCTGCCGGGTTCGGCGGGCGCGCCATGACGTTGCTGCCGTCGGTGTGTGTTGGCAGGGCTTGCAATAAGTTGGTGAATGCTGGCATCGCAACACCGCGGGTTGCCATCAGCGCAACCACAGCAATCTCACCGGCGAGGCTCTCGTGCGTTAGCTGAATTTCAAGTGGGAAGGCCTCGCCGTTGATGCGATTCTCGCTCGGCGCGTGCAGATCCATCTCACGCAAAAAGAACACCTTGCTGTCAACAATGATGTGTTTACTGACGGGATACGTGAAGCGAATCGATTGCCCGGTGTTGTTCGCTGTCTGGAGAGGTGTTTCGTAGTGAAAGGCAATCGGGCTGAGGTCGGTGTCAAAGGTGGTGTTGATGTCAATGGGCGACTGGTTGTCACCGTTGCAGGTTGCAAAGTCACTTTCAAGGGTGTGCCAGTGTTGCGGTGCGAGGTCGCCTGTGTAAGTCCAGCGCGGACCGTCAGGTGCGGGGCTCAAGGGCTCAATCGGATGCAGCCTTTGTGTCAGTGCCGCGCGTGCAGGAGCGGTCTCTGGGTTGAGGGCCAGAATGTCGTCGTAGCTCAAGTCTTGAGCGATGGCGGTGTTTGAGAGCAACAGGCTCAGTGTCAGCAGTGCGCCGCGTGTCATACGAGGTGGTCCGTGGGCGGGTCGTGGAAAATGGCCTCACAGGTTCTTGTGGCCTGTGTACACGATTGCCTGTGGCGGCTGACTGCCCTTGCCCAAGCGAGGTCTGTGCCTAGCAGGGAGTCGGCACCGGCTTGCTGTCCCAGCGTGTGGGATGACTGTGCGCTCGTCATTGTGGTTTGAAACGTCAGCGGCAATTGCCCCGCTGCAACAGCGTGCTGGGTTTCACGGCGCAGGCTGTTTATGATTCAAGCGAGACCTACTCGGAGTGAAGACAATGGCGAGAGCGCAGGCGACCGGTACACAGCAGCTCAGCAATGACCGCGTTGTTGTCACCCAGTGGCAGTTTGCGCCCGGTGCAGAGACGGGGTGGCATACGCACAGTCACGATTACGTCGTGGTGCCCGGTTGTGACGGCGCGCTGTTGATTGAAAATGATGAAGGGGAGGTGCGCGTCGAACTTAAAGCCGGGCAGTCCTACTTCCGCCGTGCGGGCGTCAAGCACAATGTGATCAACGACAACGATTTCCCGTTTTCTTTTGTGGAAGTGGAAATCCCTTGAAGTGGCTGAACTTTGTGTTGAGTGTCAGCAGTGCCGCACTTGCTTTAAGTGTGTTGGCGGCAGAGCCTGTGCAACGCTTGTCACAGTTCCAGTGGCAGAACCGTGTGATCGTCGTCGATGCCTCAGGTGATGCTGCGCCGACGTTAGATGTACTGCGTGATAACCGTGAAGATATCAATGAGCGCGACATCGTGTGGTTCGTGCTCGACGGTGCGGCGCTGCACACAAACCACGCGGGGGGTGCATCGGCTGACTTCGCTGGCACACTGCGGTCACAGTTTCGCCTCAAGCCGGGTGAAGCCGTTTTATTGGGAAAAGATGGCGGGCTTAAGTCACGCAGTCCAGACCTCGATACCGCGCTGCTGTTTGCGCTGATCGACACCATGCCAATGCGTCAACGCGAAATGCGCGAGCGCTCTGATTGATCGACTGGCAGGAGTGGGGTGGTGTCTGGTTATCAACCCCTGAGAACTCAGGGGGATAATGGTGCCCAGGGACAGAATCGAACTGCCGACACGGGGATTTTCAGTCCCCTGCTCTACCGACTGAGCTACCTGGGCCCCTTCGTCATTGTCTGACGAAGCCGCGAATTAAAGCGGGTTTGAGGCCCGGCGTCAAGTCTCGGGTGTTCAGTCGCCGAGTGGGACGTATTGATCTGGCGCGGCAGAGCCCTCGCCGAAGAAGTACTTGTCCATTTCTTCTTCGAGAAAGGTGCGGGCTTTGGGGTCCACTGGCGTGAGTCTGTACTCGTTGATCAGCATGGTCTGGTGACTGAGCCACAGACCCCAGGCCTCCTGCGAGACGTTGTCGAAAATGCGCTGCCCGAGGTCGCCGGGGTAGGGGGCTTTCTTGAGTCCCTCCGCTTCGCGGCCGAGTTTGATGCAGTTGACCATGCGGCTCATGGCAGGGTGTCCTCTGTGAGTTGGTTGAGTAGGCGCGCGACCGGTGCGGCAAAGCCGCCGGGCGCGTTGGAATCTGTTTCGTCTTCACGCTTGTACCACACGTGCTTGTCGCCATCCATGGTGTGCCCAGCCTGGCGGTGCGTGCGCGAGACGTCGGCGCGCACTGGTGTGATGTCGAGGTGGTAGTGGCTGAAGGTGTGGCGAAATTCGGGCAGGGTTTCGAGGTCGCGCGTTGGTGGGTAGTAGTTGCGTGCGAGCCAGTTGCACAGCGCGCTTTTGTCGGCAAATTCTGGGAAGCTCCAGAGGCCGCCCCAGATGCCGTGTGACGGCCGTTTCTCGAGCAGCACGCTGCCATCACCGTCGACTGCGATCAACAGCGTGGTGGCTTTCACGGGCAGTGGCTTGCGTGCTTTTTTGCCTGGGTAGTGTTGCGGTGCATGTTGGCCTACGCAGCCCGCTTGCAGCGGGCACAGCAGGCAATGCGGGTTGCTGCGAGTGCAGAGGGTCGCACCGAGGTCCATCATCGCCTGGCTGTAGATGCGGGAGTCTTCGTCGGGGGTGTGTTCCTCGGCGCGCGCCCACAGGGCCTCGAGCGTGGCGCGCTCGCCAGGCCAACCTTCGATGGCGTGGTAGCGCGCGAGCACGCGTTTGACGTTGCCGTCGAGGATGGTGGCGCGTTGTTGGTGTGCGAGACTCATGATCGCAGCGGCGGTTGATCGGCCGATGCCCGGCAGGCTCTCGAGTTTGTCTTGGTCTGCGGGCAGGTCGCCGCTGAAGTGCTCGCTGGCGTGTTGGGCGGCTTTGTGCAGGTTGCGCGCGCGTGCGTAATAGCCAAGTCCGGTCCAGCGCTGCAAGACGTCGTCTTGGCTCGCTTCGGCGAGGGATTGCAGTGTTGGGAAGCGCTGCATGAACGCGTCGAAATACCCGAGCACGGTCTGCACTTGCGTTTGTTGCAGCATGATCTCGGACACCCAGACACGGTAGGGCGTTGGATCTTGTTGCCACGGCAGGTCTTTGCGGCCGTGCTCTCGCCACCAACTGATGGCAGCGGCGGCGAGGTCAAACGGAGCGGGCGCAGTCATCAAAGCAGGTCTTTGAGTTTGTCCTTGAGTTTGTCTTTGGCTTCGTCGAGCTTCTCGTCGGCCTTCTCTTTGAGCTTTGCCTTGGCCTCTTCTTCTTTGGCTTTTGCCGCAGCTTTGAGTTCAGCCTCTTTGGCTTTGGCTGCCGCCTTGAGTTCGGCTTCCTTGGCTTCTGCTGCGGCTTTGAGCTCGGCTTTTTTGGCGTCGAGTTCTGCTTGGGCGGCGCCCTTTAGGCCGTCGCTGAGGCTGCGGCGCAGGGTGCCAACGGGGTCGTTGGCAAGTTCGTCGAAGGTGCCGGCAATCGGCAGGTCAAATTGTAAGCCACCGAGTTCTTCGCCGGTGTCACCGCCTTGTCCTTCGAGTGATGAAACGAGCGCTGGTTGCAACACGTAGTCGACGCGCTCACCGGGCAGGTCGACGTCGCCTGAGCCCGCTAGGCGCAGCAGTGGTGAGCGCAAGTCGAGGTCCGTGTTGCGAACGACACCGTCGGTGATGTCAGCGCTCGCGGAGAATTTTGCGAAATCGGTGCGTTGCGTTTCTTCTACATTCTCACCGTCCGCTTGGCCGATGGCTGCCAGCACTTTGCGCAACTCGGCGGCGATGTTGATGCCGTCTATGGCGCCGTCTAAAAACGAGAAGCTCATGTTGCCGTTTAGCGCGCTGGTCAGCGCGTTGACTGAGCTGCCGGCAGTGTTGATGTCGAGGTTGATCAGACCGCCACCGAGCAACTTGTCAAATTCAGCGAAATCGGTGAGCAGCGGCTGCGCTTGCACGCCTTTCAGGCTTGCGGTTGCGCGGTAGCTTGGGGTGTCAGTTGTCACGTCAAGCGCCAGGCTTGCATCAATGTCGCCCTCGTAGAGAGCACCTTTAAGCGAGGACACGGCAACCTTGCCGCCCGCCGCTTTGAGTGCCACGGCGATGTCTTGCATGCTGAGGTTGGCGGCGGTCAAGGACGCAACCTGGGCTGTGCCGTCGAGCTTGAGTTCGCGCAGCAAGTCGAGTGGCAACGGAATCTCAATGTCCTCAGCGGTTGCGGCATTGTCTGTCTGCGCGCTGTCGGTGGCATCGGCCGTTTCGTCTGTGAGCGGTGGCGAGTAGTGATCGACGTTAATGCTGTCTACATCAAGCGCAAACACGACGGCTGGCAGAGCGGCTTCGAGGTCGCTCACAGTGGCTTCACCCTTGAGGGTGGTGTCGTCGAGGGTGATGGTCAGCGCGTCCAGTGCTGCGCTGTCGCCGGTGTAACTCAAGGCTGCGTTGAGCGCGAACGCCGAGAGTGCGTCTTCGCGCTGCATCGGGCCTGCGCTGAGGTCGAGGCTTTCAAGCAGAGCGCCGAGGTCCATGGTTGGAATGTTGAAGTCGCCTTTGACGGCGAGGGCGTCGTTGAGGCCAGTCACGGCGACATCGAGCGTTGCCACCGCGTTGCCGCTTTCTACGTTGAACGCGTTGAGGGCGGCGGTGCCAGCGTTGAGATCGGCTTCTGCCGCGCCGGTCAGCGTGAGGCTGCGGCTGCCGCCCGGTATGGCGGAACCCGCGGCGTCGATTTCCAGATTTAAATCGCTCAAGGCAAATTGCATCGCGCCAAAATCAGGTGTCAGTGCGGCTGCAAGTGTGACAGTGGCGTCGAGGCCGGCGGGCTGCAGTGAGAGTGCGAGGCCGCCGTCGATTTGCGATGTCTCACCGGCGCTGACGTTGCCGATGCTGAGGTTGATGTCCGTTGCATGGGCGTCGAGGTCGGCGCTCGCGTCGCGGTAGCGGATGTCGGCGTTGACCAGGCGCACACCGTCAATGGCGATGTCGGGCAGCTCGGTGCTGCCAGAGGATGTCTCGGTGTCGGCGGGGGCGTCACCGCTTGCGACCACTGGGAAATTGTCTGTGCCGTCTGCAGCCACCTGCGCGTCCACAGTGGCGCCGATCAGTGCAATCTCGCCGACGGTGATTTTGCCGGACAACAGTGGCAACACTTTGAGGCTCGCCTCGGCTGAGTCGATGCTGGCGAAGGGCTGGTCACCAAAGCCTTCGGCATTGGCGAGTTCAATTTCACCGAGCGAGATCGAGAGCCAGGGAAACAGGCTGTGTCCGATGTCGCCCTTGATGGTGAGCGTGCGTCCGAGTTGCTCGGATGCGAGCGCCTCGATGTCCGGTTTGAATCGGTTTAAATCTGTCGTTGCGAGCAGTACTGCGGCAACCGCAAAGACGAGGATGGGGAGGCCAATTACCAGAATGAGCAGCCATTTGAGCGCTTTCATGCGTTGCGATCTGTGTGGTTATATCAGCCCGCGAGTGTACCCGAAGGCGGCTGCGACGGTGACCGATTGACGGCCCGCGTCGCAGCAAGACTCGCTCTGTTGGTTCCGATCGTGCTCCAATTCAGATCTCACTGTGGCGCAGAGTGGTAGTTCACTGTCGCGCCCGATCTGCACTGCTGGAATTGCCCATGGACCGCTCGCTGGACGCCTTTTTCTCGGACACTGACTACGTTGTGCCGCTGCCCAGCGGCGACACCGCTGTAGTCAATGTGGGTGCGATGCACGCGGATATTGACGCCTGGGTCACGGACTACGGCTTGTCGAGTTGGTGTTTTGTTACCGCTTGGAATCCCAGTGCCACCGAGCGCGACCGGCGTGAGAATGCCCGGGCGAATGTCGCGCTTTTTATGGATTTACAGGGCGACGGGCACCCGGCAGTGGGCGCGACCGCGCGACCGCGATCTGGCGAGTGGCCTGTAGAGCCAGGGTTTGTGGTGCTTGGCGTGTCGCGAGATCAGGCGCTCGATTACGCCAAACGCTACGGTCAGCTCGCGGTAGTGTTCGCCGATGTCGGTGGCGAGGCGCATTTGCTCTGGGTTGAGGGCTGACGCCGCGCCATCACTCTGCGCGGTAATCGCCGGACTTGCCGCCGCGTTTTTCGGTGAGGCGGATGTCGCCCATGGTCATGCTGCGGTCAACGGCTTTGCACATGTCGTAGATCGTGAGCAGCGCGACTTGAACAGCGGTGAGTGCTTCCATCTCCACCCCAGTTTGCCCGCTGCACTCGGTTGTCGCCTCGCAGTGCACGGCGCATGATTCGGTGTCCACATCAAAGCTCACGGCGACGCGAGTGAGGCCTATGGGGTGGCACAACGGGATGAGATCGGCGGTGCGTTTGGCGCCCATGATGCCCGCGAGCCGCGCAATGCCGAGTACGTCGCCTTTTTTGTGCGAGCCCGATTGAATCAGGCCTAAGGTGTCCTCTGACATTGAGATGGTGCCGCGTGCAACTGCGACGCGGTGGGTGATGGCTTTGCCGCCGACGTCAACCATATGTGCTTGGCCGTGGGCGTCAAAGTGGGTGAGATCACTCATCGTTTGTTGTAACCGGTTTTCTGAAAGCGGCCATGATAGTACCCTCTCGTGCCCCGGAGCCGGATTCTGTCATGCCAATAAAAGTGCGATTTTTTGCAAGTTTGCGCGAGCAAATCGGGCGGGCTGAACTCGAGATGCCGGCCGATGGCGTGGCCACCGTGGGTGATGTTTGGGCTAACGCGAGCGCTGGCGCCGCGCCACCCGCTGACGTGCTCGCGGCGGTAAACCACACCACGGCTGGTCTTGAGCACCCGGTGGCTGATGGCGACGAAGTCGGGTTTTTCCCGCCGGTGACAGGGGGCTGAGGTGAGCGTTGAGCTCAGCGCGTCACCGTTTTCGCCGTGGCAGGTTCTTGCCGTGCACGAGCGCCGGGTGCTGCGCGCGGGTGAGTATGGCGCTTGCGCCAGTTTTGTCGGCTCAATGCGTGACAGCAACGAAGGCGATGGGGTGGTCTCGATGGAGCTCGAGCACTACCCGGGCATGACCGAGCGCGAGCTCGACACCATCGAACGCGAAGCCGGTGAGCGTTGGCCACTGCTGGGGTCGTTGATTGTGCACCGCGTGGGTGAGATCGCTGTTGGCGAACCTATCGTGCTGTGCGCCTGTTGGTCTGCGCACCGCAAAGCCTCTTTTGAGGCCTGCCGCTTTTTAATGGAAGCACTGAAGTCGCGCGCGCCGTTTTGGAAAAAAGAAACCTTGGCCTCGGGCCAGACGCGTTGGGTGGAGCGCAACACGCCCGGCTATTGAATTTTCATCTGCGCTTCGAGCCGTGCGCGCCCTCGGTGCAGGGTCAATCGCAACTCGCCGCCCAGTGGCAGCAAGCCAATTTTATTGATCACGTCTTCGGCGTTAGGTGTGCGCCGGCCATTGACCGCAATGATGACGTCGCCAGGTTCAATGCCAGCGCGTTGCGCTGGCGACCCGCGCAGCACGCGCGCGACAACGCCGCCTCGGCGAACGGGCACGTCTAGCGCGTCTGCGAGTTCAGCGCTGAGGTCTTGCACGCTGATACCGATGCCACCGCGTCGCACGGCGCCGTGGTCGATCAGCTCTTGCATCATGCGCCGCGCTTGGTTTGCCGGAATCGCAAAGCCAATTCCGACGTTGCCGCCGGCGCCGCTCGGGTCGATGATGGCGGTGTTGATGCCAACCAGCTCGCCGCGCAGGTTCACCAAGGCGCCACCGGAATTGCCCGGATTAATTGAGGCGTCGGTCTGGATGAAGTCTTCGAGGTCTTCGATGCCTAGCCCACTGCGCCCGAGTGCGCTGACAATCCCGGAGGTCACGGTCTGGCCGAGGCCGAACGGGTTGCCAATGGCCACCACAAAGTCGCCCACCCGCAGTTTGTCGCTGTCGAACCAGCTCGCAGCGGTCAAGGCATCAGCTTGAATCTGAATCACCGCAAGATCACTTGCAGCGTCGGAGCCGACTTTGGTGGCTTGAACTTCGCGGCCGTCGTGCAGCGTGACGCCGATGTGTGTTGCGTGCTGCACGACGTGGTGGTTGGTCAACACATAGCCTTTCTCGGCATCGACAATCACGCCGGAACCCAAGCTCTGCGTGCGCCGAGCGCGCTGTTCTGGCAAGGCAAAAAAGCGCCTGAAAAACGGGTCTTGCATAAAGGGATTGCGCACCGTGACCTGGCCGCGTGTCGCGATGTTGACGACGCTTGGGGTTGTTGCCTCGAGCATCGGTGCGAGGCTTGGCAGCGGCGTGCCGTCAACGGACGCGGGCAGCGCGGCGCCAGCGCGCAAGATCGGAAGCAAACACAGGCCAAATGCGAATAAGCACAGGCGCGCAAGTGAGAGTGGTTTTCTCATGGTGCTCTGATCCGTGTTTAGGCCAGGCGTTCCCAGATCAATAAGGTGTTGTTGCTTGGCATCTCGATTGTGGCTCGCAGTGAGACGGCGGATTTGGCTGCCAATGACACCAGCCAGCTCAGGTCGCGCACCCCTTGGTCTGGGTTGGCGGCTCTAAGCGATGCGTCAAACGCCAGGTTGCTGGGAACCGGCGGTTTGTCTTTAAAATAGAAGGGGCCGTAGCTGTAAAATACTTGGCCCGGAGTCATTAAATTGCGCAGTGTTGCGAACAGGGATTCAACCGCTGTCGGCGGCATAATGTGAAGGGTGTTGGCGGTGTAGAGCGCATCGAAAGCCGGTACGGTGGCCGGTGGCTCGAGGGCGTCGAATGTCATAGCGGTTTGCACGCCAGGCACGGGGTTGCGTTCGAGGTTGGCTTGCAGAGCAATTAGCTCGCTTGCTCGTTCGCTTGGCTGCCACCAGAGATCGGGCCTCGCGAGGCAGGCGCGCACCGCGTGTTGGCCAGTGCCGCTGCCAATCTCAAATACCCGGCAGTTGTCGGCAAGCTGTGGCAGCAATGCTGAGCATATCGCCTCGCCATTTTGCGCCGCCGACGGCGAAAATGGGTGCCAGCTGTGTCGTGGGTCTTCAGTGATCATCCGGTGTGCAGCCCTTTGATTGTGCTCAATGCTGCAACAACGTGCTGCGCGTTGACAAGCCGAACACCCCGCAACGTGTGTGGCTGCAGGGTGTTCGGTCTGGGTGTGCTGCTATTGCAGTTGCAACGGTATAAAACGGGTGTTGCCGGCGCGGTCGATTCGCGCTGCAACCGACGTTTTCCCTTCTGCGGCATCGAGCGCCATGCGCAAGTCGTTAGCCGTGGCGAGCGATTGGCCATTCACATCGAGAAGGATGTCGCCCGCTTGCAACCCACTTGCTGCAGCGGAGCTGCCAGGCTCGACCGATTCAATCAACAAGCCGTATTCGAGATTGCGCTCGCTTTTCTCCTCGGTGTCGAGTGGTCGCACGGCGACCCCCAATGCGTTGGGCGACGGCGTTTGCGCGGCGGCCACGGTGTCGCTTGCGAGTTCACCGACCGCAACTTTCAGTGTCTGCTCGACGCCGGCTCTGAGAATCAACGCATCGACTGTATTGCCTGGGATCACTGTGCCTACGACCGCTGGCAGCTCAGCTGATCGGCGGATGTCCTGCCCGTTGAAGCGCAAGATGATGTCACCTGCCTGCAATCCCGCTTTTTCAGCCGGTCCGCCGGTTACTACTTCTGCTACGAGGGCGCCGCGTGGCGTCGTCATCGAGAAGCTCTCGGCGAGTGCCTGATCGACTTCCTGAATCGTGACACCCAACCAACCACGGCTGACTCGACCGGTCTCTCGGAGTTGATCAGTCACGTTCTTAACCACGTTTGATGGGATGGCGAACGACAGCCCCATGAATCCGCCAGAGCGCGTGTAAATTTGAGAGTTGATTCCTACCACTTCGCCGGCGGTGTTAAACAGCGGGCCACCAGAGTTGCCGGGATTGACGGCAACGTCTGTTTGAATAAATGGCACATAATTGCTGTCGTTACTCGGCAGGCTGCGCGAGAGTGCGGAAATAATGCCTTGCGTTGCTGTGAAATCAAATCCAAACGGGGCACCGATTGCGATCACCCATTGTCCAACTTTCAGCTCGCTTGCATCACTCAACACGGCCGCTTTGAGGGGGGCTGTGTCGACTTTGAGCAACGCGAGGTCTGTTCGTGGATCAGAACCGATGAGCGTTGCGGTGTGTTCTTCGCGGTTGTAGAAAGACACCACAATCGAATCTGCTCCGTCTATAACGTGGTGGTTGGTCACGATATAGCCGTCTTCGGAAATCACCACGCCTGAGCCCAGCCCCTGTCCCGGCGGAGTCGGTTGACGCCCACGGGGCGAGGGTGCATTTTGATTGGACTTCGAACGCTGTGCGCTTTGTACAGTGCGCCGGGCTTCAATTTTCACAACAGTTGGGCGTTGTTGCTCGACGAGAGTTGCATAATCCGGCACAGTGGTGCGTGCGTGAGCAGGCATCAATATTGTCGTGAGTGCTAGAATCGCAAATGCAAGCATGACCTGAAGCGCTGTCTGCGCTGTCTGCGCTGCTCGTTGTGAGGCTGCTGCGGTGGTAGGAGTGACGAGTTGGTTTGCGGTGGTCACTTTCCAGTTCTCCCTGGTTCAATATTTCGGACTATTTGAATATGTTGGAGTTGGAAAAGTTCGTCTTACTGTTTCGTCATCACATATTTAACATTCATTCGCTACGATAGTCGCCACTATGAGAATACTTGTTGTCGAAGACGATTTAGAGGCTGCCGGCCAGTTGGTAAAAGGGCTCGGTGACAGTGGTCACAGTGCAGATCACGCCAAGGATGGGCATGAAGGACTCGAGATGGGTCGCGACAACGCGTACGACGTCTTGGTTGTCGATCGCATGCTCCCCAGGCGAGACGGTCTGTCCGTGATCGAAGAGCTGCGCCGCCAAGGTGTCAACACGCCGGTCTTGATCCTCAGTGCGCTCGACGCGGTCGATGACCGCGTGGCGGGACTGCGGGCGGGCGGTGATGACTACCTCACCAAACCTTACGCAATTGATGAGCTCGACGCGCGTCTGCAAGCTTTGGTTCGCCGCGCCAACCCCGAGCACAACGCTATGCAATTGCAGGTGGGCGATCTCAAGCTTGATCTGCTCAAGCACAAGGCCTGGCGCGGTGAGTCGTTGATCAATTTGCAGCCGCGCGAATTTCGCTTGCTCGAGTACCTGATGCGCCATACCGGCCAAGTGGTCACGCGCACCATGCTGCTCGAGAACGTGTGGGACTATCACTTCGACCCGCAAACCAATGTGATTGACGTTCAAATCAGCCGCCTTCGCAGCAAGATCGACAAAGATTTTGGGTCTGCTATGTTGCAAACCGTGCGCGGTGCCGGGTACCGCCTGGTCGACCCTGAGAACGCCACCGAGGCTGAGCAGTAGCCAGTCAGTAGATGGCGCGACTTTAGCAAGCGGGTGTGGCTAGAGGGGTGCGCGCGTCAACCACATGAAGGGTTAACGCGCGCCAGTCTATCTGCGGTTTAGAAGCCAAATAGCGCGACGGCGCAAGTGTTTGGAACAGATTGGATTTCCGTAGTCTCATTCGCCCTACTATAAATAAGTCGGACGAAACGGATCCCCTGTGCGCCCCCGGCCATGCTGTGCCAGCTCTGCTGGCGCTGCAGTCAACCGGGGATCTCCAACTTGCCTGGTCAAAGGTCGCTCAATTGCTGTGTCCGTAGCTGCCCCACAAACTCTCGCCCGCAAGACATCGAGGTTGCTCAAGACCACGACCTTCCGTCTGACCATGACGTTGTTGTGTCTGTTTACGGTGTTGGTGGCGCTGGCGATGTTCGGCACGCAGCGCGCGCTCGGGGACCGCATTGAATCCTTGGTGG
This sequence comes from uncultured Granulosicoccaceae bacterium, assembly GCA_937925815.1. Classification (GTDB taxonomy): domain Bacteria; phylum Pseudomonadota; class Gammaproteobacteria; order CALCKW01; family CALCKW01; genus CALCKW01. Next base: position 12,889 of record CALAMQ010000135.1, read on the forward strand.
ATTCGCGTTTGCGCTTGGAATCTGACTTGCTGATCAGCTCTTATCAGTCCGGCTCTTTGCCGCAATTGATGAACGCCATTCAGCAACGCAACCAAATCGATGAATTTGGCCGTTTCTATTATCTCGCCGACCGCGACGACGCCCACCCAAGCTTACAACCGGGGTTTGTATCACAGGACCAAGCCTATCTCACCCTGACGCTGGAGGCGTTGGTGGACACCGTGCCCGATGGCATGGACCCCGAGCTGCCGGTCCGGGTGGCAATAACTCACTTGGACGACGGATTGACGCTTTATATCGCGCACGAAATCACTGATGAATTGTCGCTAACGAGCTATTTCAGCTTGTTGGTTATCGCATCGCTCGGGCTGTGTTTGTTGGTGGCATTGGCGGCTGGCGTGGGTGTGAGTGCCGCGGTGATCCGGCGGGTTGACGGCATCAGCCGTGCTGCGGGTGACATCATCGAAGGCGATTTGTCGCGCCGGTTGCGGGTGACCGATCACGATAACGAATTTGATCAATTGTCATCACGCATCAACCTGATGCTCAGCCGAATTGAAGAACTGATGAATGGCATGCGCGAGGTGACGAGCAATATTGCCCACGATTTGCGCAGCCCGCTGACGCGCTTGCGCAACCGCTTGGACATCGTGTCTTTGGACGAAATGGACCAAGCCGCCGTGGCCGACACGCTGGACCGAGGTGTCAAAGACGCAGACGGCTTGATTGACACCTTCAATGCCTTGTTGAGCATCGCGCGCATGGAAGCGGGCTTGCAGCAAACTCGCATTGGCAGCGTGTCGCTTGGGCCGCTGCTCCAAGAACTCTATGAGCTCTACCAGCCTTTGGCTGAAGACTGTGGGCTGCGCATGTCGCTTGTGTGCGACAGCGACGCCGAATTCGGCTGTGATCGGCATTTACTCGCGCAGGCGATAAGCAACTTACTGGACAATGCGCTCAAATACGGCTCGTCCGGCGGTGAGTTGACTTTGGGCATGCGCAAAGTCTCTGTGGACAACGCTGTTGAAGTGTTTGTACATGACAAGGGGCAAGGCATTCCCTTTGCCGCACGCGAGCGTGTGTTCCAACGCTTTTACCGCTTGGAATACGAGCGCAATACACCTGGCAATGGTCTAGGGCTGAGCGTTGTACGTGCGATTGTGGGTATGCACCACGGCAAGGTCACCTTGCACAATAACCACCCGGGATTGCGTGCAGTGATGACCTTCCCGCTCGATCAGGAAATGCGGCACACGGAAGTTGCGCTGCCATCGGATGAAATCCTGGCGTAAATGCTGTCCAGACGTTACTCGACGTTTTGAACTTGCTCGCGCATCTGCTCAATCAACACCTTGAGGTCAACCGTCAGCGCGGTGGTTTCGCTGTCGCCCGATTTACTGCCGACGGTATTGGCTTCGCGATTGAATTCCTGCATCAGGAAATCGAGCCGGCGGCCCACGGGCTTGGGCTGTGACAACGCGTGTGTGAGCTCGGCAACATGTGTTTTTAGGCGCGAGAGTTCTTCGTCTATATCCAGCTTTTGAGCCGCCATCACCCACTCTTGCTCGACCCGTGTTTGCTCTAGTGGCGCGGCCAGTTCGGCGAGGCGCGTCTCAAGGCGGGTGCGTTGATTGGCGATCACCTGCGGGCGTCTGGCGTCGAGCTGTGTGAGGATCGCGTCTATTTCGGCGTTGCGTGCGTGCAAGTGTTCGGCAATCGCCGCGCCCTCGCGTTGGCGGTTGGCGACCACCGCGGCGATTGCGTCACCAACGCACGTCATGACGCTCGCGTTGAGCACGTCGTGGTCCTCGGGGTCATTCGCGAGCACGCCAGGCCATGCGAGCACCGTGGCGGGATCGGGTTTGTAGCTGGCATCGTGGCCCGCAATGTTGGCCACTGTCTTGAGTGCGTTCACCACCTCGCGCGCGACAGTTTCGCTGATGTCCAGGCCGCTTTGATTTGTGCTGGGACTGCGTTCAAGCCGGACCACGCACTCAACTTTACCGCGACTCAGCTGCTTGGAGATTGCCTGGCGGATGGCGTGCTCCGTCGCACGCACGCGCTCTGGCGTTCGCAAGCTGATGTCGAGATAACGGTGGTTGACGCACCGGATCTCAACGGTAAGTTCACCGCTTGGGCAGGTTGCGCGGGCGTTCCCGAAGGCTGTCATGCTGTTGAGCATTGCGTTGGCCAATTGCGTTGTGAGGGAATTAGACGGGCTATAATCGCGCCCTTGTGAAAGTCTGTCGACCCTCTGAGGCGGACCGGTCTTGGTCCTGATCTCTCAACCCCATTTGGAGTGTACTTATGCGACCGAGCGGCCGCGCTGCGGATCAACTGCGTGATATTCAATTTGAGCGTCACGTCAACTGCCACGCTGAAGGTTCAGTGCTGGTGAGCTTTGGCCGCACGAAGGTGATTTGTACCGCCACAGTTGAAGAGCGCATTCCGCCCTTTCTGCGTGGCAAAGGGCAGGGCTGGGTCACCGCTGAATACGGCATGCTGCC
>CALAMQ010000136.1 GCA_937925815.1 uncultured Granulosicoccaceae bacterium
CACGCCACGCACAGTTAAATAGAGAGCAATTCTCGATATATCAGCAATTGATACACAGCAAAACTACCCATCAAATTTAGTCAATCCCGTAGTGATGTATTGAATCGGGCCCAATGCCAAATAAGAGGCTGTAAAACATGCACACTCAGCGAATGAAACGCCGGCAATTCATCAAACTCGCTTCTGGCCTCTTGGCCGCACCCTTTGCTTCTTTGACAGGTGGTGTCGCCGCTGCACAGGCCAACATCTCGCCACTTAGACTGTTGACCTTGGTCGAATCTTACGGCATCCCAACTTCGACCCGACGAGACATATGGGTAAGCAGCACAACTGGCGACTACCCACTGTCGGGTAATGAGCTAGGCACCATTCTGACCCCGCTTGCTGCTTACAAAGACAACCTATTGGTGTGCACCGGCAACAACATGGACAGCCTGAGCACAACTGGCAACAGCCGAACGCACCATCACATGGCGATGCACACCCTCGCTGCAAGTGCAGCCATTCAAGGGGCAAACGCAAACGCCAAAATAAAACACGAATCGATCGACTACCGGATTGCGCAATATTTAAACAACGAGCGAGGTCTGGGGCGAGTTTTCCCACACCTGTTCTTCACCAACGTATCCCAACCTAACGACACAACTTTCTGCTACAACGAATCCGGTGATCAAATTCGCTCGATGGCGAATCCAATCAACCAAGCGAACGCCATATTCTCAACCGATGCATCGATTGTGAACGCCCAATTCCAGAACGACACCCAGCAAAGCATTTTCTCTCTAGTGCACGACCAGGTGGTTGCGCTGCGCGGTCAGCTCAACAGCGCGAGTTCCTCTGAAGTCATCGATGCATACCAATACAGTGTCAACGACTTAGCTGATCAAATTCAAAGAGGCAGTGAGAAAGTCTGTGGATACCCGAGTAATTTCAGCGGTTACCCAACCACAAGTTTGGCACAGTCAACCGTCTCAACTCCGGCCATCTTCCAGAACATCAAGCAGGCTTTTGCCTGCGACCTGACATCAAGCCTCACGTATGCAATTGGTGGCGAGAAAATCAATCAGTTGAAACACGGAAGCTTGTACAGCGCGAGTGAACACAATGACGCAACAGTCAATTCTTTGTTGTCCAAGAATCAACACGCCATGTCACACCAAGTGAGCGAAGCCGCTGACAAATCTCACGAAGTTGTGAAAGTACATCACATGGAGGAGCTGGCCTCGCTTCTAGATGAGTTGAGCGTTACACCAGATTCGGATGGAAATTCTCTGCTTGATAACACAGTCGTTTTTGCGACGTCGGCAATGGCCAACAATACTCATTCTAAAAATGACTACTGCCAACTGATCGTGGCCGGCAAGAACACGAACTTCAGAGGCGGCTATCACTACGACCTCTCAGGTCACACCAACAACGATCTTCTCACAACTCTTGCACAAGGCATGGGACTCCCAGATGACAGCTTTGGTGGCCACAACAAAAGTGGCAACTACATTGCCAGTTTAAACAATGGCCCAATCACAAAAATGCTGTTGAGCTAGACGCTGAATCCCTATACCCATTTGCCAAGACATGCACACCCGCTGGAGTCGTCGCATGCAGAGCATAGAGAAAATCCAAAATGAGCATCAAAAACGAACTGGTTCGCGTCTCAGTATCTTTGCTAGTTGCTTTAATTCTAGCCGGCTGCGAAAGTGCTGTAGTGACTGACAGAGTCGATTCCAACGCGTCAGAATCAAACCAAAGCCCCGACGAACTCGCAACACCCGACCTGTTCAGGGGGGAAGCTAATTTTGACGCCAACTGCACAACTTGTCATGGCGCAAATGGCGACAGCATATTCAACCCAATTGCGATCAACAGCTGTTTGACTGCTGATTGCAGCAGCATTGAAACGCTTTCTGAATACATCGATCAAAACATGCCACAAGGCAACGCCACGGCTTGCACGCTCAATGGCGAGGACAGCTGCGCACTGACTGTGGCTGCCTACATATTCAATGGGTTCACAACCGACTCGCCAGATCCCATCATCAAAGCGACTGACGGCATCCAATCACCACTGGCCAGGTTAACAAACAACGAGTATGTCAACAGCATCAGAACGTTACTCGATCTTGATCAGGACTCTGCCAATATGGACGCCGCCGTCGGGACATTGGCGACAGATTCAGTTGTCAAAGGCCTAACAAGTGACTCCAGCACACAATTGCTTACACAAATATCGATGTCGGGCTATGCCCTGATGGCAGACGCTGCTGGCGATGATTTTCTTGACCAAGTTGTGCTCGAAAATGACCTGAAATCGAAGCTGGGCTGTGGAAATCAAAGTTCAATACAGGCCTGTGCAGAAAACTTTGGCACAGATCTCATCAGCAAAGCCTACCGCCGGCCTAGCACGGCAGACGACGAAGCAACTGTCACCAGCATCTACGAGACGTTCGAAGAACACAACGAGACACATGGACGACCGCTGTCAGATTTCGAACTGCAGCTCTCTACGGTCAAAGCCATTTTAAAGTTCGTTTTTCTGTCGCCGGAATTCTTGTTGATTGTGGAGAGCGGTGAGATCACTGCGGCCAATAGCAATGCGGCATCAACCACGCTTACCGATTATGAAATCGCAACGCGGATGGCGTTATTTTTAGCCGGCACCCTGCCAGACGACGCCCTGTTGAACGACGCCAAGAACGGCAGACTGAGCAACGCAAGCGTGCGCGCAGAGCACGCAGACCGTTTAATGAACAGTGATGTTGGCATCAATCAATTTAACACGCTCATTCTGAACTGGCTGGGCATTGACCCGTCGTTGGCAGACGAGGCCAGCATCGCCGACATGACAGCCTTTATCGAAGACTGGTTTACCACTGAGGCCCCATTCAGCGATCTCTACCAAGCCCCCGTGTCAGTGGAGAATATCAACGGCTCGCGCACAGAGATGCCTGTTGGGGTCCTCGGCTTACAAGCTTTTGTGGCCTCACACACTAGCTTTCCAACACCGAGCTTTATCACCCGTGGTGTCTTTTTCGTTGAGCGCCTGTTGTGTGAAGCGCTCCCAGATGACATCCCAGCTGACGCGCTGGATGCGGGCGAGTTGACCCCCGTAGAGGTGTTTTTTCAGCACGCCAATCAGGATTGTGCAACCTGCCACAAAGTCGTGGATAACTACGGCGCAGCATTTCAACAGTTCGACGCAGAGACTTCACTGTTCTCCGGGGCACAGGACTTCGGTACCAGCTTTGACCTGTACGATATCGGCGATGTCACCACCAGCGTCTCAACGCTAAGCGATCTGGGTCAAGTTGCGGGTTCCAGCAACCGCGCTTCAGGGTGCATGGCCGATCTTTGGTACCGCCATTCGCTGCGCAGAGACATAGACTCCAGCGGCAAAGACGACGACCCACTGATTCAACTGCAACTCGCGTGGTTGGACTCCGGCGCCAAGAGCATGAAGGATTTGTTGCGCGCCATCGTGACGTCGGACAGATTTATCACGCTGTATTACTAAGTCTTTTGAAGATCGCGGCTGCGGGAAGAACAACCCCAGCCGCGGTATTCAAGACTCACCTCGGTAAATTCAAGGCGGCAAAAAGCAAGCAAGGCACCATGCTCTCTTCTATGGCATGAGGTGTCCGCCGCGTCGAAGCTGTACGTCAAACCCCAAGTGGCGTCTTAACCACGCTGCACTCATCGGTTGATCCACGCTCTGCACTGTTTTCAAAGACGCTGGATCCCTCAGATCACTCAGTCGCCGACACCGCAAATTCAGCGCCCACAGCTCTCGGTGTGCGACATCAAGCCGGTGATGCAACAGCACGGGGACAACGCAATCAGCTTTGCTTGGATGCGTCGTAGCGCAGAACCCATTCAGTCAGCAAAAGACTGCTCGGAGTTGGTGGTTCGAGCGCTATGCCCAAAGCGTCACACACAATTGCTGTACGTGAGCTGGGTTAAACAGAACACATCGCTCAAACAAAAAAGGCCCAGCCTCGTGCGGCTAAGCCTTAGATTTAAATGGTGCCGGCACGAGGAGTCGAACCCCGGACCTACTGATTACAAGTCAGTTGCTCTACCAGCTGAGCTATACCGGCACTGAAATGGATGAGAACCATTTATCGCCGCTATTGTAGGGCAACTGATCGCTGGCCGCAATTCACGTGCGTTCTGCTGTCCACGCGGCGGCAATCCCGTCGAGCACCAGCAGCGGTTCATGCACAACCTTATGCCGCATAAGCGGCAGCACCGCCTCCACGCCACCGCCAGTCAGGCAGCACAGCAGCTCGCCGCCCACTCGGTTCTGGGCCTCAGCACAGGCGCGCTCCACGGTGGCTGCAACCGACAACGCGGTGCCCGCGGCAATCGCGGATTCAGTGGTGTCGGTGAAGACGCTCTCGGGGCGTCGGTCGGTGGCAGGCAGTTGGGCTGTGCCCGCAGCCAGCGCCTGGCGCTGGGTGTCCACGCCGGCAAAGATGCAGCCGCCAAGATGCTGCCCGTTTGCGTCAATCAGGTCGGCTGTCCCGGCGGTGCCAAGGTCCACCACACAGAGCGCGCCTCGGTGACGCCGCCAGGCGCCGAGCATCGCAAACCAACGGTCAACACCGAGCTGCGCACGGTCGCGGTAACCACAGCTGAGCCCGAGCAGGTCGCGCGTTGTTTTGCGGTACACGGTGATGTCGGTACAACCGCTCTCCTCTAAGGCTGCATTTAGCAGCGCAAGTGGCTGTCCGCCAGCAACACTCGAGACCACGGCGGCAATAGGCAGGTTCGCGGCCATCAACTCATTCAAAGCACGCTCGGCGTCCGCACCGCGCCAATCCACCGCGCCGAGCAAGCGCATCTCACCGGGTGCACCTGCGCCGAGCTTAATGCGCGAGTTGCCAATATCAACCCAGAGCATCATGCCGCACGCACCGAGACTTCACCGGCATTCACACGCGTCTCTATGCCGTCCCGCTCCACGCGCAAGCTGCCATCCGGCGCGATACCGACCACTCGGCCCTGCCACTGCGTGGCACCTTGCAGGACATTGACGTCCGCGCCATGCAAAGCGTCGCGCTGGTGCCATGAGTCAGCGAAGGCTGCAAATCCCTCCGCGACAAAGCGCGTGCGCGCGGCGCGCAAACCCGACCACAAGCTCGCAGCCAAAGTGGCAAGCGACGGGGTGAAGTCGCCGAGCTGTTCTCTTAAGGATGCGACCGGTTGGCCAACGTCAGCGGTCATTGACTCGACGTTGATGCCCACCCCCACTACGACACGTTGCGTGCTGTGCGTGTGCGAGAGGCTAGGCGTTACCGGCGGCAGTTCGAGCAAAATGCCCGCGATTTTTCGGCCGTCAACCTGCACGTCGTTTGGCCACTTGAGCCGCACCCCTGTGACACCGGCGTCTTCAAGTGTCTCGGCCACGGTGCAGGCCACCGCCAAACTAAAAGGCCCAACCGCACTTGGGCTTGCGTCAATCGCAAGCGACGCCGAGCCGTAAAAATTGCCAAGTGGCGATTCCCAACCCTTGCCACGGCGCCCGCGTGCGCTGCGCTGTTGCAAGGCGAGGCAAAAGTGGTCCTGCGTGCCGCTCGGCTGCGCATCGATCAACCATTGGTTGGTCGACCCCACCTCGTCGAGCACCGTCACAGAGCACGCCGGCAGAGCCGGTTCAATCAGGGCTTGTATGGCGAAAGCGCCAAGCTGTTCAGGCATGACCCAAGAGCCATTGGTCGCGCCGGTCTTCAAATCCGGCCTTGCTCTCCAGTATACAGACGTCGGCCGGCGGCTCGGCCCGGCGCAGGGTGAGTTCGAGCAGCTCATTGTCTCGAAAAACGTGCACGATCACGGCCTCGCCGACCTCGCCCTCGGCCTCATTGACACTGGCTTCAAAACGCAGCCCCTGCCACGCGCACAGCTCATCATTTGGGCTCAGGCCAGCGCGCTGCGCCGGACTCGCCTCGTGCACCACCGCGACCGTTGCAGTGCCGGGCCGCAAGCTGAACCCAGTCCAGGCCAGCGGCGCATCCGACGCCCGCCAACGCATCGAGACGCCCTGCGCCGCAAGGTAATGATCGTAGGGCACCTCTTCGGTGCCGCGGACCGCTTGATCAAAGAAGGGTTGCATGTCTTCCGGCGCAATCGCCTGCACCAATGCTTCAAAATCACCTTCGGCGAGCGAGTCAGTGCTGCCGTCTGAGACGCCTTGCCAGAGCTTGCGCATAACCGTGTCGAGGCTGAGGACGCCGTCGCTGCGCTGGCGCAAGCTCAGGTCCAAGCACATCGCCACCAGTGCGCCCTTTGCGTAGTAGCTGACAATCGCGTTTGCGGCGTTCTCGTCCTGCTTATAAAAACGTGTCCAGGCGTCAAAGCTCGACTCCGCCAGGCTCTGCTTGCCGCGGCCGCTGCCGCGCTGCACACGCGTGAGCAATTTGGCCAACCGCTCAAGGTACTGCGCAGCACTGAGCACACCAGCCCTAACCAGCGCGAGTTCATCGTAATAGGATGTGATGCCTTCAAATACCCAAAGCATCTGGGTGTAAGCCTCGCGGTCGAGCGAGGCCTCGGCGAGCGCGCGCGGGCGAATGCGTTTGACCAACCACGCGTGAAAATACTCGTGGCTCGCAAGGCTCAGGAATTCGGTGTAGTCCTCACTGTCTGGCGCGCCTTGCAGTTGCGTCCGCGGCACACTCAGCACAGTGCAGTTGCAATGCTCTAACCCGCCGGCGCGTTCGCCACCGGCGAGCACCATAAACACGTAGCGCGGCATAGGTGGCGGTTCACCAAAGAGCTGCACATGACATTCACACACCGCTTTGAGGTCGCGCGCGATGCGCTTGCCATCGAGCTGCACACGCCCTGACACCACCACCTCGTGCGTGACGCCATAGACGTCAAAATCATAGCGCGTGAGCTTGCCCGCCATCAGCGGGTTATCAATTAACTGCGCGTAGTTCTCAGCACAAAACACCTGCGCCACGGCTGTGTCTGCGTGATTTGAGTCGAGCGTGGTGACCAGTGACCAATCCGCACTGAGCGCCGCCGGCTCAACTTGCACGCGGTGCGGTACACACGTCGCCTCCTCGCAGCTGAGAAACACACAAACGCCGTTTGCAAACCAACGCGTGTGGTCAACAAAGGCACCGCGCACTGATTGATCAAAGGCGTACACGGTGTACCGCAGGCACACATCTCCGCGCGCATTGGCCAAACGCCAACGGCTCTTGCTCTGCTTTTCCAGTGCGACCGGCTCGCCGCTAACGCTCGCCTCCAGGGTCACGATGTGGCGTGCATAGTCGCGGATCAAGTAACTGCCGGGGATCCAATCGGGCATGCTGAAATGCAACACGTCCAGCTCGCTCGAGAGCCGCAATTCGACGTGGAACAGGTGCTGCTCCGGCGCCGGTACGGCGAGGTGGTAGTGAATGGCAGTTGGCGCGTTCAGGCTGGGGTTCACGTGCAGTGTTTCGTTCGTGTGCATGGCGTTGTACCCGGTTATATGTAGCACGCCACCCCAAAGCCACACGCTGATTCGACGTCCGTATTCGAATGAGCACAAAGTTTGCAGAGACAGATCAGCCCCCCACACGTCCGACAAACGCATGACGCGCGCAACACGACGGTTGTTGTTACCCCTAGTACTGCTGGCAGCCGCCATCGGCCACGCCAGTGCTGGCACTTACCTCTACCGCCAGGACGACGGCACACTGCTGCACACCGACATCCCACCCGCACAGATAGACTCTGACAGCGTCACGCTGTTGCGCGTGATCCGCGAAGCCAAAAGCCACCGCAAGCAGAACAGCTTCGTCAGGCGTCAGTACGACACCGACAAAAACGTCAAACCAGTCTTCTCGCACTGCACGGGTGTTCAAAGTGACGCCATGCAGGCGCGCGCCAACGCCTACGCCGACACCGTCGCCGCGCTTGCACGCGAACACCGCGTCAGCAAACATTTGGTGATGGCGGTGATCGCAGCAGAATCGTGCTTTGATCGCTTTGCCGTCTCGAAAGCCGGCGCTGCCGGTCTGATGCAACTGATGCCCGCCACCGCGCGCTCGCTCGGAGTTGAAGACCCCTTCAACCACATTCAGAACCTGCGCGGCGGCATCCGCTACCTCAGCAAACTCTCCAAGCAGTTCGACGATCAAAAGTTGGTGCTCGCGGCCTACAACGCCGGGCCTGGCAACGTGCGCAAGTACAACGGCATCCCACCCTTCCCCGAGACCCGTCAGTACGTCACGCGGGTGATGGCAAACTACCTACACTACCTGCAAAAACAAGGGCAGTAGATGCCCCGTCGGCTGTCGGCGGCTCCGCCCACCCCGTATACTTACCAGCTGATTCCAACCACCGCCAACCGTAGGTAGCCATGAGCGATTCCGAGGCCGCGCCCGCCAACCATTTCATCCGCCAAAAAGTCCGTGAGGACCTTGAGCAAGGTCGGGTGGAGGCGCCAATTCGCACGCGCTTTCCGCCTGAACCCAACGGCTACCTGCACATTGGCCACGCCAAATCGATCTGCCTGAATTTCGGTATTGCAGCCGAGTTTGGCGGCGAGTGCAATTTGCGCTTTGACGACACCAATCCCGAAAAAGAAGACACCGAATACGTCGAGGCCATCGCCGACGACGTGCGCTGGCTCGGCTTCGAGTGGGCCAACACCTGCTTCGCTTCAGATTATTTCGAGCAACTCTACGCTTTCGCGCTGCAATTGATTGACGCAGGCCTCGCCTACGTTGACGACCAAGACGCCGACGCCATCCGCAGCAACCGCGGCTCGCTGACAGAGCCGGGCCAAAACAGCCCTTATCGCGAGCGCAGCCCGAGCGAAAACCGCAGCCTGTTTGAAGCCATGCGCGCCGGTGAATTTGCCGACGGTGAAAAAGTGCTGCGCGCCAAAATCGACATGGCTGCGCCCAACATCAACTTGCGCGACCCGCTGCTGTATCGCATTCGCCGCGTCGCGCACCACCGCACCGGTGACGCCTGGTGCCTCTACCCGCTCTACGACTTCACGCACGGCTTGTCAGACGCCATCGAAGGCGTTACCCACTCGTTGTGCACGCTGGAATTCGCCGATCACCGCCCACTTTATGATTGGTTGATCGCCAACGTCGACGCGCCGGCAACCCCAAAACAAACCGAGTTCGCGCGTTTGAAACTCGAACACACCGTTGTCAGCAAACGCAAGCTCGCAGCCCTGGTTGAGCACGGTGTGGTCAACGGCTGGGACGACCCGCGTATGCCAACCCTGCGCGGGCTGCGCCGCCGTGGTTACCCCGCCGCCGCCGTGCGCACCTTTTGCGAGCGCATCGGTGTCACACGCAAAGACGCGTGGATAGATTTTGAACAATTTGAAGTCTGCGCGCGCGACCACCTCAATCAACACGCCGAGCGACGCCTCGCGGTGCTCGACCCCATCAAAGTTCGCTTGAGCAATTTGCCAGCTGAGGCTGCAGTAACCCTCTCGATCGCCAACCACCCGCAAAACCCAGACTGTGGTGAGCGGCCGGTCAGCACCAGCGACACGCTGTGGATCGAGCGCGACGACTTCGCCGAGGTGCCACCGTCAAAATGGAAAAGGCTCAAGCCTGGCGGTGAAGTCCGCTTGCGCGGGGCTTGGGTGATCCGCTGCGACGAGGTCATCCATGGCGATGACGGCCGCGTGGCAGAGCTGGTGTGCAGCGTTGACCTCGACACGCTTGGCAAGAGCCCAGAGGGGCGCAAAGTCAAAGGCGTGATTCACTGGGTGGACGCAGCCACCGCGTGCGCCGCCGAAGTGCGCGCCTACGACCGCTTATTTGCCGTGCCAAACCCCGCCGCTGAAGCGGACATGATGGCTGCACTCAACCCAGACTCGCTAACCATCTACCCCGACGCGCAAGTCGAGGCATCGCTCGCCACAGCAGAAGCCGGGACAGTCTTGCAATTTGAGAGAATCGGGTACTTCTGTGTCGACCCAGACAGCAACGACGAGCGACGAGTGTTCAACCGCACCGTCGGCCTGCGAGACACCTGGGCGCGCTAGCGCAGCGACAATATCCGAAACTGCACGCGGCGGTTGAGTTCGGCCTGCAAGACATCAGCGACCGGCCGGCTGGCCGCGTAGCCTGACAACTGCAAGCGCTCGCTGGCCACGCCGCGTTGCACCAGTGCCCGCGCCACCCGGCGTGCACGGTCGGCCGAGAGCGCGAGCTCTGTACCGCCCCACTCGGCGCGGTCGCTGTGACCCTGAACTTCGAGCACCAGGCCGGGATAGCGGCGCATGCGCTCGGCCAATTGGTCGAGCTGAGCCAGCGCCACGTCAGTTAGAAAGCTTGAATCGCGGTTAAACCGGAGGTCGGCAAACTGCGCTATCGCATCCGAGGCCGGCGCAGGTGCGGTCTCAGTGGTGGGTGTTGCCTCGGGCTCAGCTTGAACCGCCGCCGTCTCTTTGGCTGCCGCGCTGAGTCCACTTACCGCAGTCGCAGCGAAGCGCTGCGGGGTGTTGAAGCCACAGTCCGATGCCGCGCCAAAGCCTTTGATCAAGGTGGCGCTCAGCAGCCGCGTGTCGCTGTCGAAATGGTCGTACTGCGCACGCGCAGAGATTCCACCACCGAGCTGAACACTCGCGCCCACCGCCGCAAAAGCTACGATCTCAGACGGCGACGCCAGCGGCGTGACCTCACGGTAATTTGAACGAATCCGCGCAACGCCAACTGCAGCGTCCAAACCAAAGGACAGCCCGGCAACGCAGGGGGATTCAAAGAGTGCCGCGCGACCGAGCAGGCCAGTGACCTCGCGATCAAGCTGCCCAACCGGGCCGAGTTCAACATCACTGAACCGCGCGTGAAAGGCTTCATAGCTGAACCGTTCAGTGGCAAATCCCACCACCGCGTTCCAAGGGAAGCGAGATGTCGGGCGGCTGGGGTGATCGGTGTCATGGACCGCAGTTGCTGGGGTCGTCGCGGTGTCGAGCTGAGCGGAACCGGAGCCGAGCCCGACGTACCACTGCGACCACACAGGCGTCGAAAACGAGGCCGACAAGCACAATACGGCGGCGGGCACCGCGGCCTGCAAAACTCGACTTAACTGCGTAATGATGATCAATTCCTCCAAACAGCACGCGTGATCGGCTGTCTGCCGCGCGGCAGATAGCAACGGCGGCTCCCTGTTGGGACGGCTGCGCGCTCAAGTGGGATGTTCAACCGTTTACCGACTTCAGCGCAAGCGGCTACACTGTCCAACCTCATCAAACACCCTCGGAGTCCCCGCATGCGTATCAGCAAGGGAACACTTATGGTGGCCGTGGCCGCCTTGGCCGTGTCCGCCTGCACGCAGGAGACGCAGAATCAAATCGGACGTGCCATGCAAAACTGGACAGGCACCAACGGTGTGCTTGAAGTCTACAGTGGCGGCACACTGGTGCGGCGCTTCATGAACATCGACAAAATGACCACCGCCTCGGGTACCGAGACCGGCGTACCGCGCGCCTACCGGTTCGGCTACGGCAACCTCGACGCCAACCTCGATGGCGAGATCGACAACTCAGAGCAGAAAAAGGTCTACTTCGAAGTGTCGGACTACTCCACAGAATACGTGTTCTACGAGAACCCGAACTGAGTTGGCACCCCAGCCAACTCACCCCACCAGACTGGACCTCACATGCAATTTGAAACCATGAACCAAGCCCTTGCCGACGCCTTCCCCGGTGACAGTGCTGTACTCGAGGGCGACGGCTACAAATTCCAGGCAACGGTGGTTAGCGAACAATTTGCCGGCAAGCGCACACTCGCTCGGCACAAGATGGTTTATGCAGCGCTCGACGCCTTCATCAAATCAGGCGAGCTGCACGCATTGACCATTGTCGCGCGTACACCGGACGAAGCCCCCGCCGAATGACAAGCCTATCGCCCGACCGGCGTTCTCAAATAATCTCTGAGAAGACGTCAGAGAGCGCATCGAGAGAATGCGCGGGCACGATGCGGTCGATGCTCTGAGCCGCCATCCGCAGGCAGGGATCAAGCGGCGCGCCATGCTCGCGCGCAAGCAAAGGATGCAACCACAACACCCGCTTCACCCTGGGGCGCAAGCGCGCGAGTTGCCGCGCCAGTTGCTCCGGCGGCGCGGTGTCATAACCGTCACTGAGAAACAGCACCCGGCTGCGCGAGTTCAACACGCTGTTGGCGTGCTCGGCCATAAAGGCCTCCACCGCGTGCGCAATGCGGGTGCCACCGCGCCAAGCGACCGACTGCATTGCAGGCGGTAACGCGGTTCTCGCTGGGCGCACAAAATCGCCAAGCGCTATCAGCTCGGTGTCAAAGCCGTACACCTCGCAGCGCTCAAAGGCCCCGGCCAGACCCTTGGCAAACTGCAAAAAGAATCGCGAATAAGCGGCCATCGACTGCGACACATCCACAAACACCACAAGCTGCGGCAGGCGCCGTTGCGGCTTTGTGTGCACCAGTTTGAAAGGCTCGCCACCGGTGCCATGCGCGCGCCGCAACGTGCGCGAGAGCCGCACACGCGCGTGGCCGCCGCGCTGGTGACGCCGGCGTACTTCGCGCTTGAGGCGGCGCGTCAACGCGTCCATCCACGCGTCAATATCGCGCAGTGTGCGTGGGTCAAAGACGCGGCCCAGATCGAGGGACTGCAGCGCCTCATCACCGACCGCCGCGCCGCCACCGGTCACTGATGCATGTGCCAACTGACGGGCTGGTGAGTGCACCGACGCCTGGGCCAGTGCAGAGCGTGGCGCAACCCCTTGGATTGCAGTCTCGTCCTGGCTGTCCGCGTCCGCGCGCCCGGTAAACCAAGCATCAAAGAGCGGGTCGAAGCGCCGCCACTGCGCGCGGTCACGGCACAGCGCCGAGCGCAATGCCACGCGGCACCGCGTGCGATCCAAGGCGCCGGCACACTGAGCGGCTGTGACCGCCGCGAGTACTTCAGCAATGGAGACGGTGTACCCGTGCTCGCGCAACGCACAGCAAAACGCGAGCAACCGCCGCTCCAGCGCCCAGGCATCAGCCGTGTCAGGCACCTGTAGAGTCGGCGAACAGTGCATCCCAATCGGTGTCGTGCAGACGTTGCCGATCGGCGCGGGTCTTGAGCAGGCAGACCAAAGTTGAGCGCACGCGTTCAGGCTGCGCGTCGAGCCGCGTGACACCGAGCGCAAACAGCGCCGCACACCAGTCGAGCGTCTCGGCGAGACCTGGCAGCTTGCTCAGATTCTCCTCGCGCAACTGCTGCACCACGCGCACGGCTTGCCGCGCGAGGGCGGGGTCAAGCGCGGGCAGCCGCGCTTGAACAATGCTGAGCTCGTGTTCGAAGCTCGGGTAATCGAGAAAGAAATACAAGCAGCGCCGACGCAAGGCATCTGAGAGTTCGCGCGTGCCGTTTGAGGTCAGGATCACGCGCGGGCGGTGGCGCGCGCTGAGCGTGCCGATCTCCGGCACCGTGACTTGAAAATCTGAAAGCAGTTCGAGCAGCAGCGCTTCGAATTCCTCGTCCGCGCGGTCGACCTCATCGATCAACAACACCGATTCAGACGGCTGACGAATGGCCCGCAACAAAGGGCGCTCGAGCAAATACGCCTCAGTGAAGAGGCCGCGAGTCGCGTCGGTTGCGTCGCCGCCGCTGCCGTGGCGCGCGGCCAGCAGTTGGCGCGGGTAGTTCCAGTCGTAGAGTGCCGCGCTTGCATCAACGCCTTCATAACACTGCAAGCGGATCAGCTCGACGCCGCTCGCCTCTGCCAGCGCCTTGGCAAGCCCGGTTTTACCAACCCCAGCCTCGCCCTCGAGCAGCAACGGCTTTTGCAGGTTTTGCGCAAGGCTCGCGCAAGTGGCGAGCTCAGCGTCTGCAATGTACCCAGTCGATGCGAGTGCGGCATGCAACGCATCGACCGGATCGGCGTGGCTCATGACCAGCGCAGCGCGTGCCAGTTTTTCTTGCCGCGACGCACCAGCACGGTCCGCCCGTGCAGGAGGTCGTCAGCGGTGAGCACTCGGTCTGCCTCGACCCGCTCGCCGTTCACGGACACCGCACCGTTTTGCAGAAATTCGCGGGCCTGACGGCGCGAGCTGGCAAGGCTGGTCTCAGGCAAGAGCTCAGCCAGACTCGCGTGTTCTCCACCGAGCAGGGATTTGTCGTGCTCGCTGTTGGGCACGTCGGCGAAGACCTCGTCGAGCAAACCCGCATCCAGCGCCCGCACGTCGCCGCCAAACAACGCCTCGTTGGCGTTCTCAACCGCGCGCAGTGCGTCCTCACCGTGCAACAGCGCAGTCATGTCTCGCGCCAGTGCGCGCTGCGCATGGCGGCGGTGCGGCTCACTCTCGTGGTCGGCGGCAATCGCCTCTATGGCCGCCTGATCGAGAAAAGTAAACCAGTGCAAAAATTTGATGACATCAGCGTCGTCGACGTTGAACCAGTACTGGTAGAAGGCGTAGGGCGAGGTGCGGTCAGCCGAGAGCCAGACCGCGTTGCCCGCCGACTTGCCGACCTTTTGGCCGTCACTCAGGGTGAGCAATTTGTTGGTCACGCCAAAAGACGCGCCGTCGTCACCCTCACCGCGGTGGCGGCGGATCAAGTCCATGCCACCGACAATATTGCCGTACTGGTCAGAACCCGCGACTTGCACCGTGCAGCCAAGGCTGCGGTTGAGATGCATGAAGTCGTAGGCCTGGAGCAGCATGTAACTGAATTCGGTGTAGCTGATGCCCTGCTCGCGGTTATTCAAGCGCTCGGCGACCGAATCTTTCTTGATCATCGCGTTGACCGAGAAATGCTTGCCGACGTCGCGCAGGACATCAATAAACCCGAGCTTGCCGAGCCAGTCGTGGTTGTTCACGATCACCGCGCAATTGGGTTTGGCCGGGTCGAAATCGAGCAGGTGTTCGAGCACCTGGCGCTGGCGCGCGATGTTGCTCTCGATGGTGGCCTCATCGAGCAGCTGCCGCTCGCTGTCGCGGCCAGAGGGGTCACCAATGCGCCCTGTGCCACCGCCCATCAACACAATCGGCTTGTGGCCGGCACGCTGCCAGGTCATCAGCATTTTGATGGCGATGAAATTGCCCACCGTGAGGCTGTCGGCAGTTGGGTCAAAGCCGCAGTACGCGACCCGCCCTGGGGTTTGCAAGTGCGTGTCAACGCCCTGCCCGGCTGTCTGGTGCAGCATGCCACGCCAGCTCAATTCTTCTAGAAAATTCATGGTGTCAGTGGGTGCGAATCGAATGCGATCATGCTACTGAGCTGCACCGGCGCGGGCAACCGCTGTGCCGTTGAATTTGTGTGTGTCCACGCGGCAGCGCGCGTCCGCCTGCACGCTCCACTTGGTTAATTGAAACACCCGCGTGGCTTTGACCGCACCAGCGGGCGGTAGCGCAGCGCTTTAAAGCGGCGCCGGTGCCACCTTTATCACTTCAGCGACGGTGGTCAGTCCGTCCGCCACTTTCGCCGCACCGCCAAGGCGCAACGGTTTCATGCCGGTTTTAAAGGCCTGTTTTTTCATCGCTTCAACGTCGGCCCCGTCGCGCACCAAGGCGCGCATGGACTCGTCCATTTCCAGCAGTTCATAAATACCGACCCGCCCGCTAAAACCGGTCTTGCGGCACTCCAAACATCCAACCGCGTCGTGGGCACGGCCGGGCGGCCCAGCCTTCCACGGCGCGATAAAATCTGTCCAGGTCGCACTGTCGACGCGGGCTGGCGCTTTGCAGTGCGGGCACAAGGTGCGCACTAAGCGCTGCGCCATAACCCCAACCAAGGTTGCGTTGATCAGGTAGTGTGGAATGCCGAACTCCGCCAAGCGCACCACCGCCGACGGCGCGTCGTTGGTGTGTAAGGTCGAGAGCACTAAGTGGCCGGTCAGCGCAGCCTGCACCGCCATCATCGCGGTCTCGGCGTCGCGAATCTCCCCAACCATGATGATGTCTGGGTCTTGTCTGAGCAGTGTGCGGATGCCGCTTGCGAAATCCACTCCAATGGCGGGCTGCACCTGCATTTGGTTAAACGCGGGTTCCACCAGTTCAATCGGGTCCTCGACGGTGCAGACGTTGACGTCGGACGTCGCGAGCATTTTCAAACTGGTGTAGAGCGTACTGGTCTTGCCGCTGCCAGTTGGACCTGTGACCAACACAATGCCGTTTGGCCGCTCGAGCATGCTGCGCCAGGCGCGCGACTCATCGCGGTTCAAACCGAGCGATGTCAAATCCCGCGCGGTGACATCCGGGCTGAACACCCGCATCACCAGCTTCTCACCAAAAACCGTCGGCATGGTCGACAGCCGCAACTCAATCTCACCGCCGTCGCTGTTGCGGGTCTTGATCCGGCCGTCCTGCGGCTTGCGCTTCTCCGAGACGTCCATGCGGCCGAGGATTTTCAGCCGACTGGTGACCGCGAGCCCAACCGAATCGGGCATGTCGTAGACGCTGTGCAGCACGCCGTCGATGCGAAAACGCACAGAGCAGCTCTCGCGCCGGGGTTCGAGGTGAATGTCACTCGCGCGCTGGTCAAAGGCGTATTGCAACAGCCAATCGACAATGCTGACCACGTGTTGATCGTTGGCGTCGAGGTTGCCCTTGCGCCCAAGCTCCATGAGCTGCTCAAGGTTTTGCGCATTCGGCGCGGCCTCGTTTTGCTCTTGGCGCGCACCCTTGACCGATTTGGCGAGGCTGTAGAATTCGAGCGCGTGGCGCTTGAGCTGCGCGGGCTCGAGCAGCACGCGTTTGATCTCGCGCTGCAACAGGCGGGCGAGCTCCTCAACCCAGCCGGTCTCAAAGGGTTCGAAGGTCGCAAACACCACCTCGAGCGCGTTGACTTCAACCGCGAGGATGCCGTGCCGCTCGGCGTAGCTGTAAGACACTTGCTCGGTGACAGCCGCCACATCAATTTTGAGCGGGTCGACGTTGTAGATCGGCAGACCACTCTTAACCGACAGCCAGTGCAGCAGCCGCGCCGCGTCGAGCGGTTGGCCATCGGGGCTGGTAAACCGTTGCGCGGCGACAAACTCAATCGGGTGTTGACGGCTGTTGACGCTGATCGGTGCGAGCTTGATCAGCACGTTGGCCTGAGCGCCGTCGATCACACCGTCAGCGGCGAGCCACTCAGTCAGGCTGTCGAGTCGCAGCGGTCCGGCGGGATAAGCCTGGAACACGGCCGTGCTCGATGTGTTGTCCATAGTGGTCCCAAGTGCCCAAAGAGAATGCCTTGACCGAGTGTAGTGTCTGCGCCACGGTGCGCGCGTTCACAGCAGTCTACGCGCTGAGATACACTGCTCTTTTATCAGGTGTCAGCCCCGCCATGGTCCCCGTGCTCGTCCTCTACTACAGCCGCTCTGGTGGCACGGCGAAGATCGCGCAACACATCGCCCGAGGCGTCGAGTCCGTGCCCAGTTGCGAGGCCTGGCTGCGCACCGTGCCGAGTGTCTCGGCGGACACCCACGCAAGTGCCGCCGCGGTGCCGAACGAGGGCTCGCCCTACGTCACTCCGACAGACATCGAACAGTGCGCCGGGCTCGCCTACGGCAGCCCCGCCTACTTTGGCAACATGTCTGCCAGCATGAAACACTTCTGGGACAGCCACGTCGACGTGTGGCTCGGCAGCGTGCTCGCAGGCAAACCTGGCGCGGTATTCACATCAAGTGGCTCGCTGCACGGCGGACACGAGGCGGCGCAGCTCTCGATGATGGTGCCGCTGTTGCATCACGGTATGTTTATTGTCGGCCTGCCCTATTCCGAGACCGCGCTCAACCACACCACTGGGGGCGGCACCCCCTACGGCGCGAGCCACATCAGCGGTGCCGGTGGCGAGAACAGCGTCGACGACATCGAGCTGCAGCTCGCACGCGCCCACGGTGCCCGCCTGGCAACCCTGGCTTGTACCCTCGCGCGCCATCCCTCGGCACGCTCATGACACGGTTATCGATTGCTCGCTGGAGCGCGCTAGGCTGTCAGATCTTCGCGATCTTGTTGATCGCCAACTGGTTCACGTGGCTCTCCCCGCCTGAGAACGTGCCGCGCGCGTTGCTGCTGGTGATTCTCGGCGGGCCACTGTTGCTGCCGTTGCGGGGCATTTTGCACGGCCGGCCCAAGAGCCACATCGGGTTGAGCTTCGCCGCAATCTGGGAGTTCCTGGCCGGCATCGATATCTACGCCAATATCCCGGTCTGGCGTCTGCCAGCGGCGCTGCTCACGTTGAGTGCGCTCGGCATGATTGTCGGCTGTTATTTTTATATGCGCGACGCGCCCAGGCCACCCAAAAAAGACAAGCCGTCAGACGCCGCAGCAGAGAGCGACTGAAACCCAAGCTCCCGCCCGGCAATCAGCCCGCGTGCTGGGCGAGAAATTGTGCGACCAGTCGCACCGTCACGTGGCGACGTTCGGCGAGCGAGTAGCGGTGCAAGGCCTCAGCGAGGGCTTCAAGGTAACCCGCGTCGCGCGAGCAATGCCGCATCACGTATTCCACCACATCCGTGTTCAGTCGCAGACCGTAGCGCTCGGCTTGCGCGGCAAAGTGGTGTTTGAGGGCGGTGTCATCGAGCGGGTCAATACGCAAGACGGGCCCCCACATCAAACGCGAGCGCAAATCCGGCAGGTCAAAGGCAATCTCTGACGGCGGCTGGCGCGCGGCGACCAACAACTGCGCACCGGCCGACCGCATTTCTTCGAACGCGGCAAAGAGCGCGCGCTCGGCATCTGCGTGACCGGCAATGCCGTCTACCCCGTCAACGCACAGCAGGTCCCACTCGGCACCCTCCTCGAGCGACAGCAATGCGGTGCCCTCGGTGTAAGCAGCGCGCCGCTGCTGCGCGGTGGCGTGGGCTGCGGCCGATTCGAGCAAGTGCGACTTGCCAGACCCTGCGGTACCCCAGAGAAAAATCACGGTCTCAGGTCGCGCTCCCGCGTGCACACCGTCGGTTGGGTAGCCTTCCGCGTGGGCGCGAATCAAGGCGACAACCGGGTCCGCCTCCGCGGCGCGGTAGTTCTCAAAACGCGCGGCGCGCTCGACGCGTAGATCGAGAGGCAATTGCGGTGTTTGGGGCATCGCGCGTCCCTAGCGGACCAGCAGGTAATTCAAGTCGGACGCGGTCGCGACCGGTGCGGCGACTGGCACGATTGGCTCGACCTCGAGGTCACCAGCGGCCCCTGAGCCATCGTTGAGCACAATTCCATCGAGACTGTCGTTGAGGCTGTCTTCGGTAGTGCCAAATGCGGCGGGAAGGGCAACGGGCGTGGGTTCAGGCAACACAAACTGCAGCTGCTCAAGCGCGGCAATGCCCTGGGCCACGCCCGCGACATCGCCGCCAGAACCGCCAATCACAAACACCACCTCACCCTCCCCGACCGAGACGGCTTTGACCGACAACCCCGGCAGCTTGCCGCGCAGGTTGCTGCTCAACCAGGCGTAATCGGACGGTGTGCCGACGCCGGCCACCGCAACCGTGATGTCACCGGGCACCGTGCCAAAGGCGAGCGGTGTGTCGGTGGCCTGCTCGAGCGCCGCCACACGGCCTTGATAGGCGGTTAAACCCACTTGGAGCATGGTCGCGAGCGGACCCATGCTGGTCCACTGTTCACCCGAGCTGAGCAACGTCCAATTGCCGAGCCACTCATCGCCGTCGGCCTGCATCGAGAGCACCACCGTGTGACCTGCGGCGTAACCGCGAGAGGCGCTCTCTAGGCGTGTGACGTTGACGTTGCGGATGTCGTCAGCGCTCACCGTGCCGTCGCTCATCACCCCGTCTCGCGGGTAGACCAGCGGCTGTGCCAACGCTGTGGCAATTTGATCGAGGGTATCTGGCAACACGCCCTGCGCGCCCTCGGTCAGCATCAATTCCGTTGCGCCTTGGGTCACAATCAACCACAGCAGCGCCGGCTCCAGCCCCGCCACCGCATCGGGGGCGTCACTGAGCAACGACTGCACCCGCGCGTCAATTGCGCGCTCGTCGAACTGCAAGCGCAAAATAATTTTGCCATCGGCGTCGGTGAGATAGCCGTAGCGCTGCAAGAAATTGTTGGCGTCGCCGGAGATGTCGCGCCGCTGCGAGGCGCTCAACGGGTGATCCGGCGGGTAGCGCTCCTGCAGCAATTCAAACAGACCGAGGATAGCGCCACGCTGGCGCTCGGCATCGCCGCGACTGGTCACTTCGACGCGCGATTCAACGCTCTCGGCCACCGCGGCTGGCACGCAAAATCCGCAGGCGAGCACCGCGGCCAAGATGTTCAGGCGAATAAAACGCTTCATGTTCGATCTGAGATACACCGGTGCAACCGGCTAGACGGGCCCACAGTGTAGAATAGCGCGCCTTACCGCTCCAACACGGAACTGCAAATGGATGACAGGCGCGCAAACGCGTTGAGCTACCGCGATGCCGGTGTGGACATCGACGCGGGCAATGAATTAATTGAACGCATCAAGCCCGCCGTCAAGCGCACCCACCGCCCTGGCGTGCTCGGCGGCATCGGCGGATTCGGTGGTTTGTTCGAACTGCCAAGCGGCTACCAGCGCCCGGTGCTGGTCTCGGGCGCCGACGGCGTCGGCACCAAGCTCAAGCTCGCACTGGACACCGGTGACCACACCGGTATCGGCACCGACCTCGTGGCGATGTGCGTCAACGACGTGCTCGTGACCGGCGCTGAACCGCTGTATTTCCTCGACTACTACGCCACCGGCAAGCTCGAAGTCGACACCGCCGCCACGGTGATAGAGGGCATTGGCCGAGGCTGTGAACTCGCCGGCTGTGCCTTGCTCGGCGGCGAGACCGCCGAGATGCCAGGCTTGTACTCAAACGACGACTACGACCTCGCGGGCTTTTGCGTCGGCGTGGCCGAGCACGACAAACTCATCGACCCCGCGCGCGTGCAGATCGGTGACAAGCTGATTGGCTTGGCAGCCTCAGGACCGCACAGCAACGGTTACTCGTTGATTCGCAAGGTGCTGTCTGTAAGCGGCGACTCACTCGAGATGCCACTCGGTGACACCACCCTCGGGCGTGCGCTGCTCGAACCCACACGGATCTACGTGCGCAGCGTGTTATCGGTGCTCGAACACCATCCGGTGCACGCCATGGCGCACATCACAGGTGGCGGCCTGACCGAGAACATCCCGCGCGTGTTGCCAGAGGGCAGCTGCGCGCAGATTGCGCTCGACAGTTGGACCACACCGGCTGTCTTTGACTGGCTGGAACGCGCCGGTGGCATTGAACAAGCCGAGATGTTGCGCACGTTCAACTGCGGCGTCGGCTTTGTGCTGGTGGTGCCGGCAACGTCCGCCGATGCTGTGACCGCCGCGCTCGAGGCCGAGGGTGAGACCACCATCGCGCTCGGCGAGATCGTGGCGCAAACCACCGAAGACCAGGTGCAGTTTGTCTGACCCACGCGCCGCGCTCGGCATCCTGATCTCGGGCCGTGGCTCGAACATGCAGCGCTTGCTCGACGCCGTCGACGCGGGCGAGATCGACGCCTCCGTGGCGTTGGTGCTCTCGGACAACGCCGACGCCGCGGGCCTCAGCCTCGCCGCCGAGCGCGGTGTCGCCACCTGCGCCGTCGCGCGATCAGACTTCTCAAGCAAACCCGAGTGGGAACACGCCGTTGACGCCGTCCTGCGCGACGCGGGCGCCAACTTGCTCGCACTTGCAGGGTTCATGCGCGTGCTCTCAGCAGATTTTTGCGCCAAGTGGCACGGCCACCTCGTGAACATCCACCCCTCCTTGCTGCCGCGCCACAAAGGACTGAACACTCACCAACGCGCGCTCGACGCGGGTGAGTCAAATGCTGGCTGCTCGGTGCACTTTGTCACCGCCGAGCTCGACGGTGGCCCTGTGATCGCGCAGTCCGAGGTTGCCATTAACGTTGCTGACACCGCCGATACATTGGCCGAGCGCGTGCTCGCGAAGGAGCATCTGCTCTATCCTCAAGCAATCGGCTGGTGCGCGAGCGGGCGGGTCGCGCTCACCGGGAGCGAGGTCCAATTCGACGGTCGGAAACTGGATGGCCCAATCCGCGTCTAAGTACGCGAACTACCCTTGTTCATGACACACAGCGAGCGCGTGCCATGCACCACAGACTGACAGGCTTAGTGATTGTCGCGGCAAGCGCGATCGCACTCTATTGCGGCGCGGTGCGCGCCGAGAGCAGCGCGCCCAGCCCATTCACGGCCGAGTACCGCGTGACCTATAAAGGCACCGTGGCCGGGCGCGCAACTATCTCGATGACCGAGACCGCGGGCCTGTGGGAGACGCGTCTGGTCACCGAAGCCAAGGGGCTTTTTTGGTTTCTCTCAAAATACATCAACAGCACCGAATCGAGCCGTTTTGACACCAACGAAGACGGCCTGATTACACCGGTCAGTTACCAACTCGAACGACCCGGACAAAAGCGCGGGCGCAAGTTGTTACAAATCGACTTTTCAAATGACACCGTGACCGTCGCGCGTGACATCGGTGAACCGGTGCAACACACGCTGCCAGAGGACGGCGCCTGGGACCGGCTTTCGATGCTCTTCAGCGTGCAGGCGACTGTCGGTGACGACAGCGAAGGTGAAGTCCGCCTCAATGTTGTCAACCGACACGGGCCGACAGTCAAACGAATGGAATTGCTCGGGCGCGCCACCCTTGAGACCAAAGCTGGAACCTTTGACACCCTGCATTTGCGTTACCACGACAGCAAACGCACCGCCGACTACTGGCTCGCCACCCACGACGGCGGCTTTCCAGTGAAGATGCGTTACAGCGAAGACGGCGACGACGCCGGCAGCCTCGAGATCACCAAGCTGCGGCGCTGAACGCGCCGCACGCACGGCAGGGCTCAGCCGCCGCTGGCGACGGTCATCTCTTCGACCAGCATTGAGCCGTTGAGCAAGTTTGCCGTCGGGCAGGTGTCGCGGCCCACCGCAACGAGGTTGCGGAACATATCAGCGAGGTTGCCCGCCACCGACACGCCTTCTACCGCGTGCACAATCTCACCGCCCTCAACCCAAAAACCAGACGCACCGCGCGAGTAATCACCGGTCACGGGATTGCCACCGCTGCCCATCATTTCGGTGACATACAAGCCCCGCCCCATGGTCGCAAGCAACTGCTGGAAGTCTTGCTCGTTGCCGGTGACGCTGAGGTTGCACACGCCGCCCGCGTTGCCGGTAGTTTCTAAGCCAAGTTTGCGTGCGCTGTAGCTTGATAGCACCCAGCCGGTGAGCACACCACCATCAATAAGCTTGCGCGCGCTGCGGGCAACGCCCTCGCTGTCGACCGCCGCGCTGCTCAAAGCGCGCGGAATGAAGGGGTTCTCAGCGATGTCGAGAAAATCCGGGAAGACCTGCTCGCCGAGCGAGTCCATCAAAAAGCTTGCACGCCGATAGAGCGCGCCGCCGCTGATCGCACTGACAAAGGACTGAATCACGCCGCGCGCCATCGACGGCGAGAAGAGCACCGGGTAGTGGCCAGTGTCGATCGAGCGCGGCGACAGGCGCGCAACCGTGCGGTGCGCAGCCTCGCGACCGACCGCTTCGACATCTTGCATGTCCTCAGCCGCACGCGCGGTGGTGTACCAGTGTTCGCGCTGCATTTCGCCACCCTCGCCGGCCACCAGCGAACACGCAACACTGTGCCGGGTGCCGACGCTGGTGTGGCTAAAGCCGTGGCTGTTGGCGTAGACGCTCTCACCGGCGTAACTCGCAACCGAGGCGCCGTTGGAATTGCTGATGCGCTGATCCGCCTCGCGTCCAGCAGACTCGCAGGCAAGCGCAGTGTCGATGGCCGAATCAACGTCAATTGCCCAGGGGTGATACAGGCTCAAGTCGCCGATCTCTTTGGCCATGAGTTCAGCATCAGCGAGGCCCGCACAAGGGTCTTCAGAGCCGTGGCGCGCAAAGCCACAGGCGCGCGAGACAACAGAATCGATGGCATCAGCCGAAAAGTCTGCTGTGGAGGCAGAACCCTTGCGCTGGCCGACGTAAACGGTCACGTCCAGATTGCGGTCGCGTTGCTGCTCTAAGGTTTCGACCTCCCCCAAACGAACTCCGACGTCTAATCCGAGTCCACGAGAGACGTTGACATCCGCGCCCGAGGCACCGTGGCGCCGCGCGCAGTCGAGCACTTGCTCGGCGATTGAATTCAGCGCGACCGGGGTGTCGTGCTGCAATATATCGATTGATTTCATGGCTTATCCAATCACACTTATCTGTCTAATTTCGTGGTCCACACCGTGATGCACCGCATCACGCTCTCTGCACTCTTGGCGGTGTTGCTGCTCGGCGCGTGCACCCGCATGCCCGAGGCGAGCCAACTGCAAGACCGTGGTTTGCGCGAGACCAGCGGGCTTGCGAGCACGCTCGCAGGTGCCGTGGGCTTCTGGGCACTGAACGACGGCGGCAACGGCGCCTACCTGTACCGGGTGAGCGACCGCGGCGAGACCACCCAACGCCTGCGCGTCAGTGGCGCGCGCAATCGCGACTGGGAAGACCTCGCGAGCTTTCGCTGGCGAGACGAGAATTGGTTGCTGATTGCAGACATCGGCGACAACAGCGCGCGGCGTAACACGGTGCGCTTGCTGCTGCTGCGCGAACCGGACGCGAACGCGACCGCCGCGACCCCGGCGGCCACACTGCAAGTGCGTTACCCGGACGGCCCGCGCGACGCGGAAAGCCTGGCGGTCGACCCGAGCACCGGCGAGATCATCGTGTTGTCCAAACGCGACCAACCGAACCGGCTCTACCGCCTGTCGCTCACAGCATTTGACACACCGGACATAGCCCACCAATTTGAAAGCATCGGCACCGTGCCGGCTGACACCTCGCCGAGTGTGCCTGCATTGCTGCGGCAACCGCAGTTGCTCGCCATCGGCGGTTTCTCGACCGCGCTCGACATCAGCGCTGACGGCCGCCACGCGGTGGTGCTCGGTTACCAGCGCGCACGCGTTTCCAAGCGCGAAGACGGCGAGTCCTGGCGCTCGGCGTTGCAGCGTTTGCAGCCCCTGCCAGACCACGGCCTGACCCAGGCCGAAGCGGTCGCCTTCGAGCGCAACGGGACCACACTTGTGATCACCAGCGAAGGCGAAAACGCGCCGCTCGTGCGCCAAGCTCGACCGCGAACGCCCTGAGTAAGACAAGTTGCCTGTTGGCGGATTCACGCGGTCGCCGTGCCGCCAACCGTGAGGCCGTCGACGCGAAGCGTCGGCTGCCCAACGCAGACCGGCACCGACTGACCCTGCTTGCCACAGGTGCCAACGCCTCGGTCGAGCGCGAGGTCATTGCCAACCATGCCAATGCGCGTCATCACCTCTGGTCCGCTGCCAACGAGGGTCGCGCCTTTGACCGGCGCCCCCACTTTGCCGTCCTCCACGAGGTAGGCTTCAGACGCTGAAAAAACAAATTTGCCAGACGTAATATCCACCTGCCCGCCGCCAAAATTGACCGCGTAGAGGCCCTTTTTGACTGACGCCAGAATCTCTTCAGGGTCCGCGTCCCCGGCTTGCATATAGGTGTTGGTCATGCGCGGCATGACAGTGTGGGCATAGCTCTGTCGCCGGCCGTTGCCGGTGGGTGCAACCCCATTGAGCCTCGCGTTGTGCTTGTCTTGCATGAAACCCACAAGCACGCCGTCGTCAATCAACGTGGTGCAGTTGGTTGGCACGCCTTCGTCGTCGACGTTGAGTGAACCGCGGTGGCCTTCGAGCGTGCCGTCGTCAACCACGGTCACGCCTTTTGATGCGACTTGCTCACCAACCCGACCGGAGAACACGGACGTGCCCTTGCGACTGAAGTCACCCTCGAGCCCGTGGCCAACCGCCTCGTGCAGCAACACACCCGGCCAGCCGTTGCCGAGCACCACCACCATTTCACCGGCCGGCGCGTCCACCGCCTCCAAGTTGACCAGCGCCTGGCGCACCGCTTCAGCTGCAAGCGCTTCGGGGTCTTGCCCTTCTGCGAGCTGCGCGAGGTCGTAGCGCCCGCCCATGCCAGAGCTCGCGGTCTCCCGGCGGCCGTTGCTCTCAACGTAGACCGTCACGTTCAACCGGACCATCGGCCGGATATCACCGGCAAGCGTGCCGTCACTGGCTGCTATCACCACGGTGTCATGGCTCGCTGCGACACTTGCAATAACTTGGGTCACGCGGGGGTCAGCTGCACGCGCGGCGGCGTCTGCGCGCCGAAGCAGTTCGAGCTTGGCCGGTTCGTCGAGTGAGCTGATCGGGTCAGCTGGGGTGTACAGCGAGCGCGGGCTCGCTTGTTTCCACGCCGCCACTTGGCCGGTCTCACCGGCGCGCGCAATCGCACGCGCGCTCTGGCTCGCCTCAAGCAAGGCCGGCATGATGATTTCATCGGAGTACGCAAAGCCGGTTTTCTCGCCGCTGATCGCGCGCACCCCGACACCCTGGTCGATGGAGAAGCCGCCCTCTTTAACCAAACCGTCTTCGAGCACCCAAGACTCACTCTGGCGCGCTTGAAAATACAAGTCCGCAGCATCAATGCCACGCGACATAACGGTCCCGAGCGCGCTGTGTAACTCAGCCTGTCCGATGCCGGCGGGTGCGAGCACCCGGTCACACGCAAGCTCAAAGGTCGTTGTCATGTTTCTACATTCTCCAAGGTTTCATCGACGGGGCGTTTCGGTGATCGGGGATCACTGATCGGCATCGCCATTGAACACAATCAAATCCAATTCAGGGGAGTCAAAGTCGCCCGTCAAACTGTAATCCTGTCGCCCGAGTTGATTCACATCGACCCCAATGTTCCGCAGGATCTTGTCCGCCAGAAAAACGCTGGCAGCGGTCACAGGTCCACCGACAAAAGCACCGATCAACGGCAAACTGCCGCCAACATTGGGCAAGACCACGATGCGCTGGTCGTACTCGCGATTCATGTAGTCGATCACGCCGGCCACACTGACCACCCCAACCGGGCCTTCAAGCAGCATAGCTTTTGCGATGGCTTTGCCGTCGCGAAGTTCAAAGTCACCGGTTACGCGCTCGTAGCCAAGACCGTCGCCAAGGTCAGAGAAATCGAGCGAAAGTCGTTGCGGCAACGTTTGCAACGCCAACAACCCAAACACCCGGCCCGCGCCCGGATCGACGTCATTGACCCGGCCGTCGGCCAGATTGAAGTTCAACTTCCCAGCCAAGCTCTCAAAGTCTGGCGCCCACAGCTCGCCACGCCAGCTGGTTGCAATGTTCAATTCAGCACTGCCACCGGTCAGCGTACCCACACGGCCCATGTCAGCGACCGCGAGTCCGATGTCATCGGAGCGACCAAAGAGCTCCAACACGCTGGTGTCCACACCCGCGGCGTCTTGCGTCCACTGGCCGCTGCCCTGCGCGGTGTACAACGGCGAGCGCAACACAAAATCACTGAGCGCCATGCCGTCAACGGTGGGCTGGGTTGTGAGGTAGATGTCTGTGAAACGCAAGCCGTCGAGTTTGAATTCGCGCACACTGATCTCGCTGCGCGGGTAGTCGCGCGGGTGCGTTGGTGGCACTTCGCTGATTTCAAATTCTGCATCTTTGAGCCGCGTGACATCGAGCCGCGTGAGGTCGGCTTGGACCAGAGCCGCATCGCCGTCCTTATAGCGAAAGCGGCCCTCAACGGTATCACCTGACACCTGCCCAAACAGCGCGTCACCGTCGTCTTGAAGTTGCAGATCAACTTTGCCCACAGGCGCGCCAAGCCACGTTGCGTTGTCAACCCGCAGGTACACATCAACACTGCCAGTGTCCTCTGCCTCGTCATCAATGCAGCAGCTGTCCAATGCGGTGTACCAGCGTTCTAGATCCGCGCTGTCGACGTCAATGCGCGCACGCACACCCCGCTCTGGCAACGTTGGCGCAGGCATACCAGCGCCGAGCGCAAGCGCTCGCAGCGCCTTATCACGGCTGACCATCGACAGGCTCAGGTCCTCGCCGTATCCGATCCGCCATTGATCGTCCGCGCCCTCGGCAAAGTCCGCGCGAACACGCAGTGAGCTTGCCTCACTCGCTTCTTTTGCTAATGGATCGGGCGCTGTGACTTGCACGCCGATGAGATCGCTGTAAGCGTCAATCGAGAGTTGTGTGGGTTGTTCGGCCGTCGCCGACACAATGCCAACACTCAGATCCCACTCGCTCTCGCCATCAAACCAACTTGCCACCGGCACCCCGCGCTCGCCGAGCCAAGGGCCAAGGTCAATGCTGGTCGCAGCGTCGATGCGCACTTCGCGCTGATCTTCCGATGTTGTCACCACGGCGTTGACCGGCCGCCCGAGGTAGTTGCCACTGACTTCGTGGTCAAGCACGCCTTTTTCATTGAATGGAATCTGCGATGCAACGTCTGTAAAAGACAAGTCAGGTCCGAGCAAATCGACCGCCGCACCGCTCAACCGGGCGGTGCCGCTCAAGCGGCCAGCCATGCCCGGCTTCAAGCCAAAATCTGGGGCCAGTCGCAGCGCGACAGGACCGCTGATCTCGACGTCCTGAAAATGCCGGCCAACTGACTTGGCGAGCGGCCCGTCACGCAACCAATTGAGCAGCACTGTGCTCTCGCCGCGCCACTGGCTGTCAAAATTCATGCGTGCGGCTTTAAAAGCCGGAATTTCCGCGGAGACGCTCTCCAGCGTCCCGCCGAGCACCTTGGCACGGCCCTCGTAGCTAACACCGATACCGTCGAGCACAAACTCCCCACTCATGTCTGACAACGCGGGCCAATCGGCGTGATAGCGCATGCCGAGATCCTCAACAGTCAGCCTGAGGTCCATGCGCCCGTTGTTGTCGCGAAATGGGTAATCGGCGCTGTTGCCGGACAACAGCAATTCACCTTTGGTGTAACGTCCACCGAGCAAGCTCGCCTCTAACCAGGCTTGCAGTTCCCTGTTCATCGCACCGATGGGGTAGTAATTGCTCACATAGCGACCATCCAGATCTCGCATCGCAGCGCGAACATCCATATCGACGCCGCGCTGGTCGGATGAGGGCGCCAAGCTGATAGATGCGTTCATGCGAAAGTGTGGCGTGTCCGCGATGATGCTGTCGCTGTACAGCCAGCGCTCAGTCTCACGAATGTTGCCGTCAAATTGAGCATTGAGTTGCTCAAATTCAATCGGCACGCGGAACACATCCGGCATATCAACCGTGCTGTCCACCCCCTCCAGTCGCACACTGAACCGACCGTCTATAAAGCGGATGGCGGCGTTGACGTTGTCGACCCCGGGGAGGCTCTCGAATCGTTGGTTTTTCCAATCGCTGAGCACCGCTTCAAAGCGAAGGCCTTCGGGCAAGCTGTACGCCGGTGTGCCTGGCGTTGCACTGTCCGCCTCGGCGTGACCGGGCTGCTCCAGCGGCAAACTCAATTTCCAGAGCGCGACCTCGCCCGAGGGCTGCGCGGCCTCAAACCACGCCGCCACATCAGCGAGCGCCGGGTCGCTGCGCCAGGGTTGCACCGCATCGCGCAAGGCGTCAACCCGCAACAGTTGCCCGCCCGCTATCAGCTCATCCGCGCGTTGCTCAACGGTTGTCAGCCCCGGCCGCCAAGCGACCCCGTCGCGCGCGAGCACAACGTCTGCGAGCCACGCCTGCCAGCCGCTCTCTGTGCGCTGCCAACCGGCCCCGCCACTGAAAAAATCAATATCCCATTGGCCTTCGCCAGCCGCATCTTTCAACGCCACCCGCTCGCCGGCCATCTGAACCTGAAAATTCTCGACTTGGCCGCTTCTGAGCAAGGCCCAGGCTTGCGTATCGCGTACCTCACCGTCCGGCATAATGCCCTTGGCACCGAGTACCTCGGCAAGAAAACCGAGCTCGACGCGGTCAACGCTGAGGTAGGTGCGGCCACTGACACCGTCCTCGGGATCAACCAGCAAAATCGCCACCGCGCGCAGGTGGCCACCAACGGCCTCGGGGAAGTCGGCGTCGAGCGACACCCGCGTCTGCCCGGTGCGGTTGTTGACCACAACGTTGATGTTGTCGATGCTGCTGTCTGTGCCGGTCTTGTCATCTTTTATGCGCAGCGACGCGTCTTCGATGTTGATCCAACCAAAGCGCGAGAGTGCGGCGAGGGTTGCATCAAGGCTCGCGCCCCCGCCCTGCTCAGAGCCAAAGGCGAGCTGCCAGCTTCCGTCCGCATCGCGTCGAATCTCAAAATTCACGCCGCGCAAGGTCACAGCGTCCACCACCAACTGCCGGTTTTGCAGCAGCTGGCGGATGTCTAAGCTGACCTCGGCTGTGTCGAGCGTAAGCGGTGCGCCGCCGCCTGCCACATCTAAGCGCAGCGAGGTCAACTGCAGGCTTGGGCCCCAGTGACTCCAGCGCAAGCGCGTCTCTTCGGCGGAGAGTTCCCCGCCAAGGTTCGCGCTCAGGGCGCTAACAAGCTCGCGCTGATTGTCTTCGACGTAACTTGGCAACCACCAGCGCGCGAGGCTGAGCACCGCAGCGAGGGTGCAGATGGATGCAAAGATAAACCACAGAAACGCCGAACGGCCGGCTTGCGCCGCACGGCGCACCCGACCACCGGTTTTGCTACGCGGCGCGTCAGAAGAGGACAACGTCATACTGCTCGCGGGTGTAGATCGGTTCACCCTGCAGACGGATTGGCACGCCGACAAAGGCTTCGAGCTCGGCGAGCACGTCGGATTGCTCATTCTGGAATTGCTCGACCACATCCTGCGACGCGATCACCGCGAGCGAGCGCACATCAAACTGCCTGACCTGGCGGATGATTTCGCGGGAGATTTCATAGCAGAGCGTCAAGGTGGATTTCACTTTGCCACGGCCATTGCAATTGGGGCACGGCTCGAGCAGCACACCCTCCAAGCTCTCGCGCGTGCGCTTGCGCGTCATCTCAACCAACCCGAGCTGAGAGACGCTGCACACCTTGCATTTTGCGTGGTCGCGGTCGAGCGCTTTCTCAAGCGCACGCATCACCTGGCGCTTGTGCTCCTCTTCCATCATGTCGATGAAATCAATGATGATGATGCCGCCGAGATTGCGCAGTTTGAGCTGCCGGGCAATCGCCTGCGCGGATTCAAGATTGGTTTTGAAAATGGTCTCTTCGAGCGTGTGGTGGCCAACAAAGCCGCCGGTGTTGACGTCGATTGTTGTCATCGACTCGGTTTGATCAATGATCAAATACCCGCCCGACTTCAACGGCACCTTGCGCTCCAGCGCGCGCTGGATTTCGTCTTCGACGTTGTAGAGATCAAAGATTGGCCGCTCGCCGGTGTAGTGCTCCAGCCGCAACTCGGGGCGGTGTAGAAATTCTTCGGCAAAGGCGACCGCCCGGCTCAGGTTCTCGCGGGAATCAATGCGAATGCGCTCGACACTGTCGCTGTGGAGGTCGCGTAGCACGCGCAACACCAGCGGCAAGTCTTCGTGGATCACGGCAACGCCCTGGGTGCGCTCGGCGCGGCGGCAGATGGCTTTCCACAAGCGCACGAGGAAGTCGCGGTCATGTTGAATCAGCTCACGGCTCTCGCCCTCGGCTGCGGTGCGCACAATAAAGCCTTCACTGATGGCCTTGCCGTCCGTTTGCGCCTCCAAGCTGCCGTCGCATATGATTGAGCGCAAGCGCTCGCGCTCGGTCTCATCTTCAATCTTGCTCGACACGCCGAGCGTGTCCTCACGCGGCATGTACACAAGCAGGCGTGAGGGCAAAGTGAGATGCGTGGTCAGCCGCGCGCCCTTGGTGCTGATGGGGTCTTTGACCACCTGCACGAGCAGAAACTGGCCCTCTTGCAAGTGCTCTTGGATGGCTTTGGGTGGGGATTCAATGTCCCCTTCGGTGGAGTCGAGCGCAATATCCGAGACATGCAAAAAGGCCGCACGATCGAGCCCGATATCGACAAAAGCGGCCTCCATGCCCGGCAGCACGCGCACCACTTTGCCTTGGTAGATGTTGCCCACGCGTCCACGCCGGCTAGCGCGTTCAACCTGCAACTCGGTCAACACGCCGTTTTCAACCGTGGCGACCCGCGTCTCTTCAGGTGATGCGTTAACCAGCAATTCTTCGCTCATGCGTTCCCATTCTCAGCCGCGCCAGGCACCACCACACCGTGCGCCGCCAGCAGCGTTAACATCTCGAACAAAGGCAAACCGACCACTGTCGGGTAGTTGCCCTCAATGCGCTCGACAAAGGCCGCACCGATTCCTTGAATAGCATAGCCGCCAGCCTTGCCGGCAGGTTCACCGGTTTGCCAATAAGCCTCGCGCTCGGCGCGCGTGGTGGCGCGCAGCCAGACCCGCGTCTCAGCTAATTTGCATGCAAATGACCCGCCGATCCGACCCACCGCCACCGCCGTAAAAACACTGTGCTCGCGGCCGCTGAGACTGCTCAGCATGCGGATGGCGTCGTCGGCGTCCGCAGGCTTGCCGAAGATGTCGTCATCGAGCGCAATCACGGTATCCGCCGCCACCAGC
Organism: uncultured Granulosicoccaceae bacterium; assembly: GCA_937925815.1. Taxonomy (GTDB): domain Bacteria; phylum Pseudomonadota; class Gammaproteobacteria; order CALCKW01; family CALCKW01; genus CALCKW01. The sequence continues at coordinate 32,331 of CALAMQ010000136.1, forward strand.
ACGGCGTCACAACCGCCGAGGCGCGCATCGACCGCCTTGGCCTTGCTCAGGGCCATTCGACGCGCGAAACGTCCCGGGGTTTCGCGCGAGTGACGCGATTCGTTGATATCGGGCGCGAGCGCCTCGGCAGTCAGGCCGAGTTGGGACAGCAGCGCGAGCCGACGCGGCGAACTGCTGGCGAGCACGATCTTAGTGGCCATGATTCAGCCCGCCCGGTGGTAGGGGTGGCCGCGCAACAACGACACCGCGCGGTAGAGTTGCTCGGCGACCACCACCCGCACCAGCGGGTGCGGCAGCGTCAGCGCCGAGAGCGACCAGCGCGCGTCACAGGCGCGCTCAAAAGCCGGGTTCAGCCCCTCCGGCCCACCGACAAAAAACGCGAGCTCGCGGCCGTCGCGGTGCCACTCGGACAACTGCTCAGAGAGTGATTCCGTGCTGTGCGCGCGGCCGTCCACGGTGAACGCCACCCGGCGCGCACGCGCGGGCGCGGCCCGCTCCAAGCGACCGGCTTCGTCCTCAAGGATGCGGTCAGTGTCGGCGTGCTTGCCGCGCTTGCCCGCCGCGACCTCGTGCAGGGTCAAACTGAAATCCCCGCGCAAGCGCTCGGCGTATTCACGAAAGCCCGCATCCACCCAGGCGGGCATGCGGGTGCCAACGGCCGCAAGGTGCATGTGCACCGGCGGATCAGTCCGGCGAGGCCGACTGCGAACGCCCGTCCGCGCCGACGCTCCAGAGCTTCTCGAGCGCGTAGAGGTCGCGGGTCTGCGCTTGCATGACGTGAACGAGTACATCGCCTAGATCCACCAACACCCACTCGCCGGCGTCAGTGCCTTCAATGCCGAGCGCGCGCAGTCCCTGCTCTTCGACCCGCTCGACAACCCGCTCAGCGAGCGACTTGACGTGGCGGCGCGAGCTGCCAGTGGCGACGACCATAAAATCCGCAATCGAGGTTTTGTCGCGCACATCCAGCGTTTGGATGTCGGTTGCTTTGAGGTCGTCTAGGGCCTCGACCGAGAGCGCGGCCAGCGCATCGGGCTCGGCTGCGGGTGAAGCGTTTGTGTCAGTCATGACAATCCTGATAGTCAGTGCGATCCAGCAGCAACGTGCGAACTGAATCGGGTACGAGAAACTGGGGGTCGCCACCGCGCGCAAGCAGCGCGCGAATGGCGGTCGATGAAACACGCAATTCCGTGGTGTCCACGCTGAGCAAGCACCCAGCTTGGGTCTGCAAAGCGCGCTCGGCGCAGGCGCCGTATTCCTCAATGAGCGACGTGGCAAAGCCGTTGAGCGTGTGGCCAGGACGCCGCATCAGCACCAAATGCGATAAGGCGAACAGCTCGCGCCAGCGGTGCCAGCCGTCCAACCCGTTGAGGCTGTCGACGCCAAGCAAAAAATACAAGGCCGCCTCCGGCGCTTCCTCACGCATCGAGGCGAGGGTGTCAACGGTATACGACGGCCCCTCGCGTCGCATTTCGCGCGGGTCCACGACAAAACCGTCAAGGCCATCTAACGCCGCCTGCGTCATGTCGGCGCGCAATGCCGTTGAGCGCGCCGGCTGTGGCCGGTGCGGTGTGAGGTGGCAGGGTACTAGGCGGATTTGATCGAGCGCCAGCGCAGATTTCACTTCCAGCGCCGGGCGCAGGTGACCGACGTGCACCGGGTCAAAGGTGCCGCCAAGCACGCCGATATTCAAGCGTGCGCCGCGCGCGCTCACAGTGCGCCAACCGGGTTAGGCACCACGCGTTTGCCCGTCTCCGTAGACAACGTATTTCTGCGTGGTCAGCCCGACCACTCCCACCGGGCCGCGCGCGTGCAGCTTGCCGGTGCTGATCCCGATCTCAGCGCCAAGGCCGTATTCAAAACCGTCCGCAAAGCAAGTGGGCGCGTTGACCATGACCGAGGCCGAGTCCACCTCGCGCACGAACTGCTCAATCTTCTTGTGGTTGTTGGAGACGATGGCGTCGGTGTGCTGCGAGCCCCACTGCCCGATGTGCTCAATGGCCTCATTGATGTCATCCACCACGCGCACCGCCAGCACCGCCGACAAAAATTCTTCTGCCCAGTCAGCGTCCGTGGCGGCAACCATGCCCGGCACCAGCGCGCAGCTGCGCGCGCAACCGCGAAGCGCCACGCCGTGCTCCGCAAAGCGCGCACCGAGCGTGTGCAGCAGGTCAGCCGCGATGCTCTTGTGCAGCAGCAGCGTTTCCATAGCGCCGCAGATGCCGTAGCGGTAGGTCTTGGCGTCAAAGGCGACGCGCTCAGCCATTTCAAGGTCAGCGTCGGCGTCGACGTAGACGTGGCAAACGCCGTCCAGGTGTTTCAGCACCGGTATCCGCGTGTCGCGCGCAACGCGCTCAATCAAACCCTTGCCGCCGCGCGGGATGATCACGTCCACCAGCTCGTCCTGCGCCAGCAGCGCGCCAACCGCCGCGCGGTCAGTGGTTTCAATCAGCTGCACCGCATCGCTTGGCAAGCCCGCGGTCTCCAGCCCCGCCCGCACCAAAGCGCCGATGGCTTGGTTGGAGTGATGCGCCTCTGAGCCGCCGCGTAATAAGGTGGCGTTACCGGCCTTGAGGCAGAGCGCCGCCGCGTCAGCCGTGACGTTGGGGCGCGACTCGTAAATGATGCCAATCACACCCAGTGGCACCCGCATCTGCCCGATGCGAAGCCCTGAGGGTTGCTCGCGCAGCGCGCTGATCTCGCCGATGGGGTCATCGAGCTGCGCCACCTGGCGCACGCCCTCGGCCATGCTGGCAATGCGGGCCGGGGTAAGTTCCAGGCGGTCCACCAACGCCGGCGCGAGGTCCCGCGCCCGTGCGGCCTCAACGTCTTGGCGGTTGCAGGCAACGAGGTCATCCGTGCTTGCGTCAATGGCGTCAGCGATGGCCAGCAGCGCGGCCTGGCGGGCTCGCCCACCGGCACGTGCGATCACCGTGGCCGCGTTGCGCGCCGCGCGCGCCTGCGCGGTGACGGCCGCAATCAGGTCTTGGTCGGTCTCAGTGGCGGATTCAGACATGGCTCAGGTCGCTTGGCACACAAGCAATTGCGGTAAATTAGCCCACCATTATGCCTGTTGCAGCGCGCCTAGCCCAAGGGGGCCGCCCTGCTCCCCGACGAATTCAACCCCCCGGATACCCTCGCCATGCCAACGCTCACCCTCGATGCCATCGAACAACTGTGTTTCGACGCCCTGCGCCGCGTTGGCGCCAGCGAACGCCAGGCCCACGCCGCCGCCCTGGAATTGCGCGATGCAGAGGCCGAAGGCATCCGCAACGTCGGCCTCGGGTACATCCACCTCTACCTCAAACACCTCGCCTGCGGGAAGGTGATCGGCGACGCCGAGCCTGAAATCGTGAAAACCAGCGCCAGCAGCACCGTGGTGGACGCCGGCCACGGCTTCTGCCACACCGCGTACCTGCACGGGGAAGCCCGGTTGATTGAGTGCGCGCGGGCCGAGGGCATCGGCTTGCTCGCGATCAACAACTCTTACTCTGCAGGCGTGCTCGGCTGGTTTGTGCGCCGACTGGCGCAAGAGGGCTTGGTGGCCTTGATGTTTGCCAACAGCTCCAAAGCCGTCGCCGCACACGGCGGCAAAGTGCCCTT
>CALAMQ010000137.1 GCA_937925815.1 uncultured Granulosicoccaceae bacterium
GGTTTGGTCATGGAATAAATGCGGAACACCGTGTCCGCCTCGACCGCAAGGCCGGATTCGCGGTCGCGCAAGCCCTGACAGCTTTGCCAAACGGGCTCGCCGTGGCGGTGGATGGCGCAGGACCAGCCGCTGATCTGATCGCGGCTGACGTAGCGGTTGAAGTGCGAGTCGATGCGCTGCAGTCGAGAGAGGTCAAAGCCGTGTGTGGTTTGGGTCATGCTGCATCACTGTGTCGGTGCCAAGTGTTGCAGTGTTGCGCTGAGCACCTGTCTGGGTCAAACGCGCGTCGCAGCGGGCACACCGCGCCGCCGTTGATGGGGTGTCAGTGAGACTGCCAAAAGGCGCCGAGTGCATCCGCCAGCGCCGCATCTTGGGTGATTTGCTTGGGCTGCCAGTGTGCGGGCATCAGCGCGCGCCAACTGCTGTGTGCGTAGCGCGGGTCAACCAGAAGCAGAATGCCCCGGTCGGTCTCGCTGCGGATCACGCGGCCGGCGGTTTGCGCCACCCGCGTGAGCGCGGGCACGGTGAACGCGGCGTCGCGGCCGTTGCGCCCGAGTGCGTCTTGGTGCTGTTCGAGCAGCTTGCGCTCGGTGGTCGGCGGCGGGAGTCCGGTGCCAACGAGCACGGCGCCAATCAGCCGTGCGCCGTGCAGGTCAATGCCTTCGCCAAACACACCGCCGAGAATGGCAAATCCAATGGTGGCTGAGCTGTCTGTGAAGGCATTCAAAAAAGCCTCGCGCGCGGCGTCGTCAGAGCCTGGTGTCTGGGTGCAGGTCTCGACCTCGGGGTGGGCGGCGGTGAAGGCTGCGTGGACGGTTGAGAGGTAGGCGTAGGATGGGAAAAAGACCCAATAGTTGCCGGGGCGTGCGCTGAACACCGCGTGGATGGTCTCAACCAGCGGCGCGACCGATGCCGCACGCTGGGTGTAGCGGGTGTCGATGCCGGTGTGAATCAGGCAGCACAGGTTGCTTGCATCAAACGGGGACGGCAGTGCGTAGGTGGGTGTGTCCGCTTCCAGTCCGAGTGCCGCGCGGCTCGCGTCCAGCGGTTGCAAGGTTGCAGAAAATACAACACTGGCGCGGTGCTTTTTCAAACTGTGCGAGAGCTCGGTTGAGGCGTCGAGCGCCGCCAGGCGCAGTTGGGCGTGCGTGCGCTTGCGTTCGCGTGTGACGGTGAGCAAGGTTGTGTGCGAGGGACCGTAGAGCGATTCGATGGCCTGATAGCGCATCATCTCCCGCGTGAGTTCGCCTTGCACGCCCCGCCACAAGGTGGCGCCGAGGGTGTCACCTGCAGCGTCGAGCACCCGCGCAATCGCGCGCGCTACGCCCGGAGGCGGCTCTTCGAGCACGGTGTCTCCCTCGCCGTGTTCCTTGGCCAGCCGTTGCAGGGCGCGGCGCAAGGGCTTGATCGCGCGCAGCAGCGTGGCGTCGTTGGCGGCGTCGCGCTCGGCGCGGCGGCACAGCCCGGTGTCGAGTTCGGCTGAATACATGCTGCGTGCGCGTTCGCGTAAGTTGTGGGCCTCGTCAATCAACAGCACGCTTTTGTGCGTGGGGTTGGCGAGCTCGCTGAGCCGCACCAGCGGGTCAAAGACATAGTTGAAATCAGACACCACAACATCGACCCAGGGCAGCATCTGCAACGCCAGCTCAAACGGACAGAGGTCGTGTTCTGTTGCGATGCGCTCGACGGTGTCACCGTCGAGCGCGCCGTCGCGCATTAACACCTCACGTGCGGCGGGCAGCCGGTCAAAAAAACCGACCGTGCGCGGGCAGCGGCCGTCTGCGTCGAGCACCCCGTCCTCTGCTGTGCAGGGGCAGACCTGTCTTTTTGCGCGCAGGTTGAGGTGGCTGATCTCAAGCCCAGCGCCTCGCAGCGTGTCGAGCGCTGCGGCAACCGACTCACGCCCGGTGGTCTTGGCGGTGAGGTAGAGTGCGCGCGCCACATGCCCCGCGCCAATGGCTTTGATGGCCGGGAAGAGGGTGCTCGCGGTTTTGCCGGTGCCCGTTGGCGCCTCGGCGAGCAGTTGCCCGCCGTCGCGCGCGGTGAGAAAGACTTGTGCTGCGAAGGCGCGCTGGCCGGGCCTGAAGCTGCCCCAGGGAAACTCAAGCGCGGTTGCAGTCTCGCGCGTCGCCTCGCGCCGCTGCTCGACCAGTTGATGCCAGTGGAGATAGCGTTCGAGCGCTGCGTGCACGAAGGCCTCTGCGTGCTGGCGCTCGATGCGTTGCTCCTCGACGGTGTCGCGTTTGTCGAGCAAATTGCACCACACCAACTGCCCGCACACAGCATTCAGCGCGGCGTGCTCAGGTTGCGCGAGGTAGAGCGCGGCGTACGCCGTGAGCTGCGCGATGTGGCGCGCGCGGGCGCCGGCGTGCACGCGCTCCGGTTCAATGAAGGTGCTTTTGATTTCAGTGAGTGTCGGCGGATTGGCTGCGGGGTAGAGCAGGTCCAAGCGACCGCTGAGTTCGACGGTGTGTTCAGCCACGGTGAAGCGGTGCTTGAGCCGAACCTCACTCTCAACGCTGTCGCTTTTCTCTGTGGCCGCGCTTTGGTAACGCTGGTGCGCGCGGATGCCCTGCACCGCGCTCGGGCCCCAGGCTTGGTCGTTCACGAGGTCGCCGGTCATGCAGCTCAGCGACACTAGCTGCCCGACGGAGAGCGCAATGGGGGCGGTCACGGTGTGGCCTGCTCGGTCCAGCGCACGTGCACCACGTGATGCGGAATGCCGTGCGTGGCAAAGTGGCGCATCCAGCGCAGTTGATTTTGCTGCAAGCGGTCGCCGGGGGCTTTCACCTCGATCAGCTCGTATCCGCCCCCGGCTGGGAAATGCACAAGGTCTGGAAAGCCCGCGCGGTAACTGCCGATGTCGCTCAGCAGTTGATCAGCGACCGCGTGCCAGTGCGCGAGTGGGATGCGTTCGAGCGCCAGTGCAAGGGTGTCTGTGTCGAGCGCAGCCCAGTGGACAAAAGGGTTGGCGAGGCCGAATTTGGCGTTGAAGGTTTGCTGCACACGTTGGTTGAGATCGCCGGGCGTGAGCATGTCGTTGAGCCTGCTGCGGATGGCGTCGTGGCGCAAGACGCGGAAGTCGGGCTCTCGGAAATCGGCCGGTGCATGTTGAAAAGGGTTGTGGAAGGCACCCGGTATGGGGCTGAAAATGATGTCCCAAAACGCAAGCCCGATCACGCCAGTGAAGAGCGTGTTTTCAAGGTAGTGGCAACTGCCGTTCTCACCGACGTGTTCGGCCACGGCGCGTTCCACGCTGAGTGCTGTGGGCGGCAGTTCGAGCACCACCTCGCGCGGTTTCTCAGGCGCCGGCACCGGTCCGCGCCGACCCAGCTTGCGAAGAAGCCGCTGCGCGAAAGGCGCGGCGAAATCGATTTCCTCGGCACTCAGCGGGTGATTTGCGATGTCATCGCAGAGCGCGAGTGCAGCGTCTGAATCACCTCGCGCTGCGAGCAGGCGTGCGCGTCGCTCACGCGCTGGCGGCCGCGTGGTGTGGGTGTAGAGTGCGAGCGCTTCGTCCGTGTTGCCGAGCCGTTCGAGCTGGCGCCCGATCTCGACGGTGAAGCGCCCGACGCGCCGGTCCAATGCGGGGTCGGATGCGTCCACGCGTGGCAGGGCTGCGTGCAGTGCCAGCAATGTCTCCGCGTCCAACAGCCGGGTGTCCACCGCAAGCGTCCGGCAGGCGTGGTAGCGCCGGTGCGCGTCGATCTGATCTCGGGAGTGAAAAGCGCGCGTGTCTCCGTCAACCGGGTATTGCTCAAACGCGGTTAATCCCAGATCACGCAAGACAAAGTCGCTGAGGTCTTGGTAGAGGTTGCCAAAGAACAGCAGCCTGAACGTTGTGAAATGCTCTTCGTCTTCAATTTGCAGCACTGGCCCATGTAGCTTGAGTGCAGTGATGTCAAAGCCGAGCGTATCTGGCTCGGCGCGCAGGGTGTCAACCAGCGTGTCTCGGTTCAATTGCTGGGCGGATGCCGCTGCGCAGGCATCAATCAGCTCTGCTTTGACGTAGAGCGGTAACTGGGTCTCCAGATCCAGCTCTGGGTCAACGGCCATGAGGCTCTGTTGGCGCAGCGCCTGGACAGCACTGTCGACGTCGTCGATTTCGTCGTATTGCAGTTTGTCGCGCCGAAAGTGCGACCGCGTTCTGCTGAGCAGGCGCACGTAGAGACACTGCGCGTCACGCGAACACAGGCGGTAGCGGGCCAGCCAATCGCGCTCGGCGTCGCTCAGTAAATCGGCGTAGCGCAGCGCCACGCTGTCGACGAGAGCGTGAAAGTTGTGCAGGTAGTAATCGGGCGGGAGCTCGGGTGGCATGGGGGCAAACAGGC
>CALAMQ010000138.1 GCA_937925815.1 uncultured Granulosicoccaceae bacterium
GACATCCTTGTCGGCAGTGATCGGTGTTGGCGTGTTGAAGCATCACGATCACAGCATCAACCCACTCATCCGCTACGCCCTGGGGTACAGCTTACTGGCGACAGCCGTGTTGACCGTGATCACGGCCAGTTATCTCTCTGCGGCACCTGCGCAGATGCACGCCGTCTTGCCAGACGGTGTGAGCGTGGTCGATCGCGACGGCGCACTGCCGCTGCTAGGTTGGTTGCGCAATGCAGGTGACCTGCGCGTGGCGCACTTCTTCGCGATGCACGCCTTTCACTTTGTGCCGTGTGTTGCAGCCATAGGGGTTCTGATGTTGCCAAAGCCGTTGACTCGGCAAAAGCCATTCGCGCGCACTGCAGCGATAGGGTTGTGCGCGGCGTACACGGCGTTCGTGGTCTTCGTGTTTGTTCAGGCTCTTGTCGGCAAACCGTTTCTTTGACGCGTACTTTCTTAAATACACGTATTTTGATCGACCGCTTTTTATAGCTAATGTTGGCGCGATGGTGCTGTTTCCTGCTACGCAGAAGCACTCTCGTTGTTTCTGTTATACGTGATCAATTCTGCCGAACGGTATCCGCCAAGGGTGTACACTTCCGATTCGTTTTTAGGGTGCTGGGTTGCCCGAGCGGAGGGCTTGCATGGCGTTTGACACGTGGCTGTTGTTTTTTGTGGCCTACTTGCTGGTGACCTTGTCACCCGGTCCCAATGTGTTGTTGGTTGTCACGCACGCTATGAAGTACGGCTACCGCGCGATCTTTACTGTCATTGCTGCGAACCTCCTCTGTCAGCTCGCGATTGTCGTGGCCGTGGCGACAGGCATTGGCGCGTTGATGACGGTGGATTCTGTTGCGTTCAAAACAGTGAAGTACGTTGGCGCTGCGTATTTGGTTTATCTCGGACTGAAAATCATCCTCACCACTTATAAATCACGTGGGCATTCGGTCAGTGCAAGCCACGCTCATTCGAAGAGTGTGCCGAGCATCAAACGGCGATTTGCCGAGGCCTTTTTTGTGTCCGCTGGCAACCCAAAAACAGTAGTGTTTCTCGCCGCCTTCCTGCCGCAGTTTGTGGAGCCGAGCGCGTCTCTTGCCCTGCAGTTCGTTGAGATGTACCTCACCGTTGCCGTGATCGTATTGGGCATTCACGCCGCCTACGCGTGGGCGGCCGTCTCGGTCAGGAAGCGAGTGGTGAGTTCGAGTCTCAGAAAAGGAACGTCTTATGCGTCTGGTGGCCTGTTCGTGGCGCTGGGCGCTGGTCTATCGGGCAGTTAGCGGTGGCTGCACCATGACGCCCGATGACATTTACAACCGGATCACGGAGCGCTTCGCCGATGTGCACCCGAAAGCGAGTTGGGGCGAGACGAGCTTCTTTGTAAACCCGGGACTGCGGCTGCCTTCGGGTGCATACTTCGCGACACTCAAACAACAAGACGGCGAGCATGACCGCGCCTCGGAGTTGTGGCGTGACGGCGTATGTCGGTTCAACTTTGGGCCGCCCAAATCTGCATTTGTAGAGCTGTTTGGTGTGCCGCCTGCGAGGCCGTCCAAAGGCGGCATTATCGAAGGGCCTTGGAATTTTGCGGCGATAGATGTGCTTATGCCTCACCCGGTGTACGGTTGGATGGGGTGGGTGTGTGTGCTCAACCCCGGCGAGAAAACGTTTTTACAGATCGAAACCTTGCTCGACAGTGCGTATGGAAAAGCGCGGGCGACAGTGGAAAAACGGTTGGCGAAGTTGTGAGTGAGGGTCTCTGCGCCGTACAAAGACACGGCATTGATCTGTGTTTTTGCCAAGGGAAACAAATTTGCCCACCTTCACGATGACCACGAAATCGACGTCCACATGCCGGCACGAATTTGTGCGGCTGAAAGAGCTGGGTGAGCCCACACCGTTTGCTAAGCAGCAGAATCGTTCGACAAAGTCCATCTGGCGCTGCATGCGTTTTGAGACACAGCCTGAAACTCAAGCGTTGATTAATCTACTGAGAGAGCTCGTTGAATATGGCAAACAACACTGACGCCGCTCGTGCGCCTGCTTGTTTTTTCAAGCTTGTGGTATTGCTCGTCGTCGCTGTAAGCGGTGGCAGTGTGGCGCCGCTCGCGCACGCGCACGGTGAACGATGCGACGCCATCGCAAAGTCTGTATCCGAAGCCGGATTCTCAGACAGCGTGACTGTGTCTTGCACAGATTCGCATGCGGTGATCCGTTCCAACACCTACCCCGATCACGACATGATGACCGGCATTGTCGGTACCAACGAGCAAGTGCCTGTGCCGGCCGATTACCAAGCGCCGATTGTTCTCATCCCCAGCAAGGGTTCGGCGCCGCTGACGCGTGACGCGGCTCTGGGCGTCGCGGTCAATGGCGTGCCGATATACGACTACACCGCCGGTGGCGAGATGAGTCAGGCTGACCTTGCGCACCACCAAGCCAAGCACGACACGCTGCTAACCGGGCAGCTTGACGCCTGCGGCGGCCACGCCGGGCGCGGTGATGATTATCATTATCACGTCAAGCCAAGCTGCATGATCGAGCACATGGCAAACAAGGACGACAACCCGATAATCGGCTGGGCATTTGACGGCTTCCCGATTTACGGCGACGCCAACCCGGACGGTTCTGTCATCTCGGCGAGCGATCTCGACGTGTGCAACGGGCAGGCTGATGACACCTTCGGTCACCGTTACCACACCAGTGAGAGTGCGCCTTACATTGTGCAATGCCTGATCGGGCAGGTCGTGGATTTTGATCGCTTGCCGCGCGTGCGGCCGTTGTCATCAATGGAAGGCGGTGGCGCCGTGGCGGGGAAGCCGCCTCGCGGCGGGGTCGATGGTCTTGTGTTCACACAACACGCCAACGGCAGTCGGTCGATGGATTACCGTTACCAGGGCCAAGACCACTACATCCGCTACGCGCCATCTGGCCGAGAGGGATGCTACGACTTCACAACCAAAACGGTCACCAACAACGGTCGAGTAATCAGTGGAGAGTTCTGCCGTTAGGGTGTCTTCTTGGCCCTGAGCGTTGAGTGGGGTTAACCACACACATGGCCTCTGCAAAATTCACTGGCACAGTGGTTGCCGCAAACAGTTCTGCAGTTTTGCGATCCCATCTGACGCGCTCGTGGGCTTTACACAAACCCCATGTGGTCAGACGAGGAGGCCATACGTCTTTTTGTGTGGGCGACTCGTTGCGGCGGCGCAGTGAGCTGGTGGAGCCAATCACCTTGTTGTGTCAACTGATTCGAAAATGACGGCCTTGTTGTATGGCGAGCTGTTGCGCGGTTTGTCTTGCTCGACCACCGACACTGCGATCGTCTATCGGCGAGGGGCCTACAGTAAATGTCTGTAAAAAAGCGGGGCATCTTACCCAAAACCGCTAAATCGAATTCATAATCTCAACTATCTTGTACGCCCGCTTTCTTGCATCGCTGAAAGTCTCGGCAGCAGGATAAATTGTGCACAATTTCCGTGGAATACTGAGCGTTATGAAACACCTGTCCTTATTGCCTATTTTGTTACTTGCCAGCGCCGGCTATTCCTCGGTGTCAATGGGAGGTGAAGCGCATTCGCACGCCGACACGGGGCACAAGCACACGCATGCTAGTGGCCTTGATCTCAACCACTTCTTCGATGGCGCGCTCGCCGAAGACGCCATCGTTGTGGACTGCACCCTTTCTGACGGTACAGAGACCCAGTGCTACGAAATCACCATCGCGGGCAAACCGGCTAACCACGAGATCGGCCCATTCTGCCCTGGCTCCATAAGCACCTCGGCAGACGATGCGGGTATTTGGTTTGACGGCGATGGACTCTACGACGTCGATGGCGATTTTATCCTCGGCGTGGCGGAACTCTACGGCGACGCCAATTGGAAGCTCCACAACGACGACGGTACTGTGCGAGTCACTGATACGCCCGAGGCATTTGATGCGGCTGCGCGTCCCGACGTAGACCCGGAATATCAAAACCACTGTGTGGCAGGTGAGATGGCGTGGTTGGAGAACGGCGAAGCTGTGCAAACGACTGTCACCATTCCAGTCAACCCGATTCTTGCTGGAAAAAGCAGCTCAGGTGGCAACTGGGGTATTGCCCTGAACGGCGTCATCATTGCGCAATCCGCACCTGTCGAGAATATCTTGAGCGCTTACACCATCGCCGTGTTTGACGATTGTGGTGGCCATATCAACCCCGTCGATGGCTACCACCTACACGGTGCAATGGGCTGCTCGGAACTGGGCGACGCACCCGAGGGCGAAACCCCGATTTTTGCGTACGCGATGGACGGTTACCCCATCCACAGCACCTTGTCCGAAGATCAAATAGACATGGCAGACCTCGATGAATGTGGTGGTCACAGCACCGAAGAACTTGGCTACCACTACCACGCTAACCCCGCTCACGAAAACAGTGTCATCTCTTGCTTCAAAGGGGTCACGCTTGAGGGTGTTCGTGGTGGAAGGCGCAGCCCAGGCGGTGGACTTGGTCAGGGTGGCCCACGGCCAGCTGGCGAGTAAAACAGTCTTATTTAATCGCGAACCCGGGCACTGCTGATGCATATCATGGGCCTGGGTGTTTGATCGCCGCAGCCATCTCAGCAAGGTAGGGATTCCACGTGAGTTGCGTGTGGACTTTGCCAGGCTCAACGTGGTCAAACGCTGAGAACCACAAATTCTTGTGCGTGGGGCAGCTCGCCTCGGCAGCCTCTTGCTGGCCGTTGTCACAGAACTGTTGGCCGCTTTTTTTTGCTGTAGGGGTTCTCATGCGAGAACAGCACGCTCACAGGTGAAAAGGTGCTGATCCGGTGTTGGGGTAGGGCGGAATTTAAAGACAACACGCGCGCGTTTTGAATGCGCTCGTTTCCGTACCACAACAGCCGGTTGGTTGGGTGCGTGAAGTCCTGTTGAAACCGGCCCGAGACGCCGGCGGAATCGATCACGCTGTCGTGTTCGCTTATCACGGCGAGGACAGGCTTGTCGTATGGTGCTTTATTGAGTTGTTTATCAAGCTCGGCCACCGACGCTGCGTTCAGCGCGACGCCGTTCAGCGCGAGTGTGTCGTAGCGTGTGTAGTTGGCGTCGGATGGATAAAATCCAGCCAATCCAAAAAATTTACACGCAATCGACGCCAAAACATAAGCGGCATCTTTTGGCCCGAACGCGGGCGAGAAGAGCAGCAAACCGTTAACAACCTGGTCTTGTGTTGCAAGCACGGTGACAAGGATCGCGCTGGTTGAGATACCGCCAAGCCACACCCCATCCACTGCCGCTTTGAGCAGTTGCGTGTGGTGCGCAACATCTGTGTCACGCGGCAAGGTCAGGTCTGCTGGGCGAGAGCCGTGACCTGGCAACTCACGCCTGCAGCCTAGAGTACGCTGGAATCACTGTTCCCTTGGTCAATGAAAGACAGCGTCTGAATTCATCCCGAACATTGCTAGGGCAACGCTTGGCGAGGTTGTCACGCTGCTTTGCGTGGTTGCAGAGCATGGATGCGATCAGCCAACATCTGCACTGCGGCGGATGGGTCTTTGCGGACGATCAAGCCCGTCATGCACGTCGACAAATCGGGCAAGCCTGCAGACGCTGGGATCTCGACCACATCGCCGTAACACGCAGAGCGCGGGATCGGTGCGATAGCGAGGTCGGCGCTGAGCCCGGCGCGCTGGCCAGCAATGTATGCACTCTTGAGCGCTACGCGGTAGTCGCGCTGTTGCGCTTCGAGCCCTTCGAGCGCGACGCGGCGCCACTCGCAACCTTCTTCCCACACCGAGATGGGCAGCGGTACCTGCTCCACAGCGACCCCGTTACGCGCGCCCGCCCAAACCAAGTCTTCTTCGCAAATGAGCTCGACCGTCAAGCCGTCGTAGTTGGCGTCCGTGCAACCAAGCAGCGCAATGTCCAGTTGGTCGCGACGAAAGGCGTCAGCGATTTCTTTTGAGTTGTCGACGATCACGTCGACCTGGATGCCGGGGTGCACGTCGCGAAACTGGCACAGCAGATTCGGTAGGTATTGCTCGGTGAAGTGATCTCCAGCGCCGAGCCGCACAATCCCAGATTCAGCTGGCTCGACAAATTTGCTCAGGATGTTCTGGTTGAGCGCCAACACGCGTCGCGCGTGGGCGAGCAGTAGCTCGCCGTGTTCATTCAGTGTTACCGAGCGGCTTCCGCGTTCGATGATCGCGCGGCCAACCAGCTCCTCCATGCGTTTGACCTGCATCGAAACCGCGGACGGCGTGCGGTGCACCACCTCGGCGGCGGTGGAGAAATTCCGCGTCTGCGCGATGGCGACCAGGGTGCGCAGCAGGTCGAGGTCCAGGAGCGGTACGGGTTTGGCGGGCGTGGCGAGTGCGCTGTCTGACATATCTTCGATACTTCCTATCAGAAAATCTGAAAGTAGATGTCACTGCTATTCGTTTGATTGAATCACTGTTTGGGCCGATTGTCTACCCACGCCGCAACGTACGCGGCTCACCGCACAGTGAAGAGGAATACGGCAATGGCACACTGCACACACTGCGAACTTAATCTGCACAACAGCACTCAACATGAGGCGTCGACCTGGCTGGCCCCGGTTTCCAAGCTCTGGCACCGCCTCGCCAACGGCGCAGGTGCGTGGCAGCGGCGGCGCAAGCTCACGCAATTGCAGGATCTCGATGACAAGATGCTTCAGGACATTGGCGTAACGCGCGCAGAGTTGCACCGCGTCACGAGGTTGCCGCTCTCGGTCAACGCAGCCGTCGAACTGCAAAAACTCGCACTCTCGCGTCGCCAACGCGAGTTCAATGGCGAACAGCCACGCTGAACGTCGCAGCTTTTTTTCTGGCGAGTGCCCCACTTGGGTGCTCCCGGTAAGGATGCGACTCTTTTGTGTTACGCACAGAGCTTTGGCAACCGCTTTTGCGCTCCAGGTGACATGGCCGTCTCCAAAGCCTCAGCTGTGGGGCGCCGAGGTGCTAGGCTTTGCAGATGGCGCTTGTCTTTTTAATTGGCCCGCAGGCTGTTGGGAAAATGACAGTCGGTCAGGAGCTTGAAAAGCTCACCGGCTTCAAACTCTTTCACAACCACATTGTGATCGAAGCCGTCACGCCTTTTTTCAGCTATGGCACCCGAGAGGGCCGTCAGTTGGTCGGACGCATACGGCAAGCCTTTTTTGATGCCTTTCTCGAACACCCAGATCAAAGCTACATCCTGACCTTTGTCTGGGCCTTCGGTGTCCCGGGCGAACGGGAGTACGTCGAGGACATTGCTGCACAATTTGCAGCCAAAGGCCACGCCATTCACTGGGTCGAGTTAGAAGCCCCGCTAGACATCCGTCTGCAGCGCAACCGTAGCGACAATCGCCTGACTCACAAACCGTCCAAGCGTGACCTCGTCTCGTCTGAAAAACGCGTGATCGACACCGAGAAAACCTACCGATTCAATTCAGAACCCGGTGAGCTCGCCTACCCAAGCTACCTCAGAATCGACACCACACATCTGTCAGCTGCACAAACCGCAGAGCGCATTCAGGGTCATATCGCAGAGCAGGCTTGACCTTGTGAGTTGCTGGATGATTATCCGCGTACAAAAAGCCTGCTTGATGTGCATACGAAGTGTCGGAAGCAAACTTCTCAAAGCCACGATGTGGTCGTTGCCAGGGGATGCCCGCACGGCAAACACTCAATGGCAAACTATCTGATTGCTCAACCACCAATCAATGACTTGCTTGAAAACGGTCAGAGTCGTGTCGGCTGGTGCAGTTGCCGTGCGGTCTCGTTGAGCGGGCTGCCTTTCACGATAAATTCGCGCGTGCATTGTCTACGGCAATATTTAAGCGACGTGTAGGCGGTGAGGACGTCCGCCTATAGAACTGGGCGCATCGGGGTTTAGCCCTGCGCGTGGCAGTGCACAACCGAAAGCAACGCGCCCACTAGCTATCGGCTGACTGCGTCTTAATGCGAACACCTGCCAAAAATCCGTGCAAGAGTTCATCGCTGCACGCGCGGAAGTGCTTGTTGTCAGCCTTGCGGAATAGTGCGCTGAGTTCGTGTTTACTCAAGCGGATATCGGCGAGCTGAAGGATTTCCAAGGAGTCTTCAGCTTTGAGATCCAGTGCAATGCGCAGTTTTCTGAGCACGATGTTGTTGTTCAAGCTGCTCTCAGGCTTGGGTTGCTCACCCTCATTCTTGCCGCGCTTGAGATTGATAAAACCGTTCAGAAAGGACGCAAGGTTGGTCGCGCTAAGCTCGGTCTCGTCCGACAACCACGCGGCAACTTGCGCTTCAGAGACGTTGACGTCGGCTAGGGCGAAGATGTCAATCAAGGCTGAGTCGTCTAGATTGAAGGTGTGGCGAATGCGTTGGAAGGTATCGTTGTGGCTCAAAGCGGGTCCTGGCGTGGTGTCGGTGCAGCTCAATCGTCGGCGATTGCTGGCAGACAGCGATTTTACCAGAGAAGGGGCCTGGACTCGTTGCGGTTTGCTGTTAGATCGATTCTCAAAACACATGAGGCGCGAAATATCGAGCCCCGTGTCCTGTCTGCTGTCATTGTATGCCTCAGGTGTCTGTCTATCGTCCATCTAGCTGAGGGCATTTGGCTCAGGCGCCAGTTTCAATTACAACTTTGCCGTAAGACTCTCTCTTGCCAGTCAAGTAGCGCCAAGCATCCACGTAGCCTTCCATTGGAAAGACACGGTCGATGTGTGGTCGCAGGCTGCCATCGGCCAGTGAGTTATACACAAATTTCTTCCCGCGCTCACACGCTTCAAGATCTTGCACGTAGTTAAACAAAGAATATGCGTGGAACCAAAGACTGTTCTGAATCATTGCCAGGAAAGGCGGGTTCGAGTATGTGCCACTCAAGCAGCCGTACAAAAATAACGTGCCATTCTTCGCCATTGCATTGGCGTAGCGTTCCATGAAGGGGCCGCCAACGGGATCAAAAGACGCGTCAACACCAGCGCCGTTTGTGACATCACGCAAGAATTTCTCAATATCCCCGCCATCGTCGACAAACACATGGTTTGCGCCGTTATCCAATAGCAATTGTTTATTTGCCTCTGAACGCGTGCTGCTGATCAGTGTGGCGCCGTGCATAGCACCAATTTGCAGAGCAGCAGCGCCGGCCGTACTTGTGCCAGCTGGTACAAAAATGTTGCGACCAGGGGCCGCCTTTGCAAATTCAACTATTGGAAAATAGGCTGTCAGGAATTGCATCCAAACGGAGGCTGCTTCGACCGCAGACAGATTTGCTGGTGCCTTGGTGACATACGCCTGGTCAATAATAAGCGTATCCGCACTGGCGCCTTGTCGGTCGTAAAAGTAAGGCAATGTGCAATAGCGGTCACCTATGTCAATGTTTTGTACATCTGCACCGACTGCTTCCACTATCCCGCAAGCTTCCATCCCAATGCGCGCGGGCAACTCTGAGAAGCTAAAAGAGTATCGGTCGAGCATCAGATCATTGTCACCCCAGTTCAATGCAAACGCCTCAATGCGCAGTCGAATTTCATTTGCATTGGGAGTCTGTGGCTCACAGGACTGGAGTTGTAAGGCGTTATAGCCTTCGTACGCGTTGATCACCCACTCTCTTGACATGACGAAACCTCATTATCCAACTGAAAAATACTATTGCATGACTATACCCCGCATGGGCCCAATGCGCCCAAATTCGACCCCGTCACGGCACGCGGGCACCGACATGTCGCGCATTACATGTATCGTGAATCGGCATGAGACGTAGAAGGCAAGGAGCAACGCGGTTAAACCTGGGCAGCGATTCAACATTCTTCGCCAGCAGAAATTTTTCCCGCTCTTTGACAGTGTTTTCCTGCGGTCACATTACTTGTGGATTTCTCGCATCAAACCAACGGCACATCCTGTCGCACAGCCAGAAATGCCCAAATTGACCGCGTGAGTTTGTTGATATGGTCTCGCCTGCGATGCAGTCGGATATCGAGTGGTAAGCACCAATCTGATTTTCCAAAACTGATCAGCAGGCCGGAATCGAGGTCAGGTTTCACCAATGTCAGCGGCAGCCACGCTACACCGGCGCCGTCGCAGGCCCGGATGCGCAACGCGCCTGCCATGGTGTTTTGGTAAACAGGCTTGAGCCTGTGTTGCAGATCCATGTGAGTGAGCAGTGGCTCGAGCATCTGGCCGATTGGTGCCTCGTCTCCAAAACGCAAGAATGGGATGTCGCGCTGGTCCGTGTTGAGATCGAAAAGTGGTCTGCCACCGGGGCCGGTCTTGCAGACAGGGATCAGGCTGTCTCGCCCTATGACCAATGACTCACTCTGGTCGTCATCCACAAGCTGCGTAAATGCGCCGTGGTGGGACGATTGTGCGTCGCGACGCGCAGCGTAGGCGATCACGAAGTCGACCTGGTGTTGTTCAAGATCGCGCTCACAGTTGGGCAAGTCATCCGCGCGCAAGCGGGACATGATCGGGCCGTATGCCTGCTCGAACGCTTGCAGCCACGCGGGGTAGAAGCGCCAACCAATCGAGTGTTGCGCGCCGAATGTCACCACATATTTTTCGGGTTGAGCTCGAAGCTCTTGGATGTGATGGCGCTCGGCTTCGAGGCGCGCGAGTGCTTGTTGTCCGGCTTCGAGCATTTGCGTGCCCGCGTCGGTCAGTCGTACCGGCTGCTTGCTGCGGTCAACGAGCGGAGCGCCGACCCACGCTTCAAGCGCCTGGATACGCCGGCTCAACGTGGGTTGTGTCACGTGTCCAATCTCGGCTGCCCGCGAGAAGCTGCCCGATTGAGCAAGGTTGCCAAGGTCTTTAAACCATTGCGTGTCCATGCAGCCTCCAATTCATGCAAAAAATGCATGATGCTATCCAAACATATCATTGGCGGCGTGGGCAAGGATTGGGTAAGACTGAGACATACCCACCAGCCCGGACTCGGAGTGGCCATGGACGCGGCGCAGACTGAAAATTCCCAAATCTATGACCTCGGACTGGAGCGCTTTGCACGCGTGGCGCTGTGCCACCAGCCAACACCGATTGAACCGATGGTGCGACTCAGTGAGCACCTTGGCGGTCCCTCCCTGTATATCAAGCGCGACGATTGCACCGGCCTTGCCGGCGGCGGCAACAAAACCCGCAAGCTCGAGTTCTTGGTGGGTGAGGCGATCAAAGCCAACGCCGACGTGCTGGTCACTCAAGGGGCTGTGCAATCCAACCATGTGCGCCAAACTGCAGCCGCTGCTTGCCGCATGGGGCTCAAATGCCACGTGGTGTTGGAGCGCCGTGTGCCGGGCCGCGCTGACAGTTATGAAAAGACTGGCAACGTCTTGCTCGATGCATTATTTGGTGCGACGTCCGAGTTTCGCCCTGCGGGCCTGGACATGAACGCCGAAGCCGAGGCGGTAACCGAGACACTGCGCGCCGAGGGTCACAACCCCTATTTCATCCCTGGCGGCGGTTCGAACACCGTTGGTGCGCTTGGCTACGCTGCCTGCGCCCAAGAAATTGCCCGTCAGAGCGATGAAACCGGCATGCGGTTTCAGTGGATTGTGATGGGCACCGGCAGCACCGGCACCCAGGCAGGCCTGGTGGCGGGCTTGCATGCGCTGGACATTGACTTGCCTGTGATGGGTGTCAGCGTGCGACAACCGCGCGAGCGCCAGATTGCCGCCGTGCACAAGCTTGCAGCGGCTTCAGCCGAGAGCCTCAACGCGCCGATCTTGCCGGTTAGCAAAATTTTGGTGGATGATGGTTACGTTGGCGAGGGATACGGTATCCCGGCTGAATCGACGCTCGAAGCAATTCGCCTGACCGCTCGGCAGGAGGGTGTGCTGCTCGACCCCGTGTATTCCGGCAAAGGCATGGCCGGGCTGATTGGGATGGCGCGTGCGGGTTTTTTCAAGCCCACAGATAACGTACTTTTTTTACACACGGGCGGATCACAGGCATTGTTTGCCTACGAGAACGAGATTCTTGAATCGCTTGATTGAATTTTTGCAGTGGCCGCGCGCGGTGCGGTGAGAATGAAACCCAAGGAGACCGAGATGAAACACACGTTGAAAGCAGCCACCTTTGCGGTGGTGTCGACCCTCGCGGCCAGTGGTGCCATGGCAAGCGAAACGGTGCGCATTGGCGTACCGTCGTGGACCGGTGCGCAGGCAATTGCGAACCTGCTCAAAGTTGTGGTCGAGACCCGCATTGGCGGCACCGCCGAACTCGTGCCAGGTAACAATGCCACCATCTTCCAAGCTATGGACCAAGGCAAAGGTGACATCGACGTGCACCCTGATGTCTGGTTGCCAAACCAAGAGAGCTTCACGAACAAGTACGTTGACGGCGCAGGCACCGTGACGCTCTCCAGTAACTCTTATGAAGGCAATCAGGGCTTCTGTGTCTCCAAAGACTTCGGTGAAGCCAACAACATCACCGACATCGCTGACCTCGGCCGCCCCGACGTCGCCATGAAAATGGACAGCGACGGCAACGGCAAAGGCGAGATGTGGATCGGCGCGCCGGGTTGGGCGTCTGCCAACGTCAACGAAGTCAAGGTTCGTGATTACGGCCTGATGGATTTTGTTGAGCCGGTGCGAGCAGAGGAAAGCGTCAAGACAGCGCGCGTGAAAGACTCCATCGCCAAAGGCGAGGGCTACGCGTTCTACTGCTACAAGCCGCACGCGGTCTGGTACATGTTCGACGTGCAGATGTTGTCCGAGCCGACCTACGATCCGGCCAACTACGTCATGGTCCAGCCCTCTGATTCGGCTGACTGGTTCACCGAGTCGAAGGTCGCAACCAAAGACGCACTCAAGAACGTGCAGATTGCCTGGTCCAACTCCCTCGCTGACCGCTCACCCGCGATCATGGAATTCTTCCAGGGTTTCGCGTTGACGGCAGATGATGTGAGCAGCTTTGCGTTCGAGATCTCCGGCAACGGCCGCGATCCGGCTGATGTCGCGATGGAGTGGGTTGACGCCAACTCCGAGCGCGTCGACAGCTGGTTGGGCCTCTGATCTAGCCAGGCTTGGCATAGCTGAACCGATGGCACCGCACACGGCGGTGCCATCCAACCTGACAGGAAAAGACATGACGGACGCGGCACTGACAGACGACCCCGGCCGCTCGGCGAACGATGTGGTGGTCGACATCGCCGGTGTCTGGAAAGTCTTCGGCGACAACGCGAGCGCGGCCTTGCAGGCGATCCGAGAGCGCGGCTTGTCCAAATCCGAGGTGCTCGCCGAATTCAATGCGGTGGTCGGTGTGGCAGACGTGTCCCTGCTAGTCCGGCGCGGCGAGATCTTTTGCGTCATGGGCCTCTCCGGCAGCGGCAAGTCCACCCTGGTGCGCCATTTCAATCGCCTACTCGAGCCGACCGCTGGCACGATTCTGGTCGAGGGCACTGATGTCATGGCCCTCAAGGGTGAATCGTTGCGGCAGTTTCGCAACCAGAAAATCGGCATGGTGTTTCAGAACTTTGCGCTCCTGCCACACCGCTCGGTGCTGGATAACGTCGCGATGCCGCTTGAGATCCGCAACATCCCGAAGAACGAACGCCTGCGCAAAGCGAGCGAGATCCTGAAAGTTGTCGAGCTCGACGCCTGGGGCAACAAATTTGCCCATGAACTTTCGGGCGGTATGCAACAACGTGTCGGCCTCGCACGGGCGCTCGCCGCCGACCCCGACGTGTTGTTGATGGACGAGCCCTTCAGTGCGCTCGACCCGTTGATCCGGCGGCAATTGCAGGACGAATTCATTCGCCTGTCCAAGATTCTCAAAAAGACAACCCTGTTCATCACCCACGATCTCGACGAGGCCGTGCGCGTCGGTCACCGCATCGCGATCATGCGCGACGGCCGCGTGGTGCAGATCGGCACCGCCGAGGACATTGTCATGCACCCGGCGGACGACTACGTCGCCGACTTTGTCGCCGGCATCTCGCGGCTGAAAGTGGTGCGCGCGCACGCGGTGATGCAGGCACTCGCGGGTAGCCTGCCGGACGGCGCTCACCGTGTGCCGGGTGATGCGCCCCTGAGCACGCTGATCAACCTCGCCATCGACGACGACGCCCCCATCGCTGTCGAAGAAGACGGGCAGGTGGTGGGCCAGATCACCCGGCGCGACATTCTCAAGACCGTCATCGAAGGCACCGAAGTGTCATGACCGACTCCGCATCTACATCAGACAACGCCAGCGCCCCCGAGAGCCAGGACCGGCTCGACCGCCGTGCGCGGGTCGAAGAATTCGTGCGCACCAACCCGACCTGGTATGCCGCCGAGTTCGAGAAGATCGGCGACAAGGCGGGTTTCCTGCCCACTTTCAACTGGGTGGCCGGTTTGCTCGGGCCGATCTGGTTCGGCGCGCGCGGCTTGTGGAAGTGGGCGCTGCCGTTTCTGATTGTCGAGACCATCGGCCTCGTGCAGTTGGCGCGCGGGCTATTCGGCGACCT
>CALAMQ010000139.1 GCA_937925815.1 uncultured Granulosicoccaceae bacterium
GATACAGGTGCCTGGCTACTGGCACACGGGGACTCTGAGCGTCCTATCAGTGCGGAAACGGCCAGAGGCGGAGCTTGTCTTTGGTCAGGCGCCACAGTTGCGCAAGGCCATGGGGCTCCAAAATCAGAAAGGCGACGATCAGCCCGCCGACAATCATGAATTCGAAATGCGCTGCGATGTCAGTTGCCCAGCCGAAGCCACCGACCATCACGTTTTTGAGTAATACGGGCATCAGGACCAAGAAGGCTGCACCCAGGAAACTGCCGAGAATGGAGCCGAGGCCACCGATGATGATCATAAACAGCACTAGAAAACTTTGACTAATTCCATATGAATCTCCAACGTCTACTGCACCGAGATACACGGTAAAAAACAAGGCGCCGGCGACGCCGACGTAGAAAGAGGAAATGGCAAAGGCGGACAACTTGGTTTTCAGTGGATTGACACCAATGATTTCCGCTGCGATATCCATGTCGCGGATGGCCATCCACGACCGGCCGCTGCGACCGCGAGTCAAGTTGCGCGCGGCCCAGGCGAGCACCACAACAAAAAACAGGCAGAACAAGTACTTTGCCCACGCTTCGGCGTTGGGCCCAGTGACGGCAACCCCGAACACTGAGCGCTCCGGCGCGTTGATTTGCCCGGACGCAGAGTAGTTGTAAAACCATGCTTGTTTGTTGAACAACCAGACCAGAAAGAACTGGGCGGCGAGGGTGGCCACGGCGAGATAAAAGCCCTTGATCCGAAGTGACGGCAGCCCGAACAAAATGCCAACTAGCGCGGTGATAGCGCCCGCGAGCAAAATGATCAACACAATGCTCATGCCCGGAAAGGCGGTCATGAGCTTGTAGCTTGCAAAGGCACCCACGGCCATAAAACCGCCGGTACCCAGTGAGACTTGGCCGCAATAGCCAGTGAGTAAGTTGAGGCCAAGCGAGGCGATGGCGTAAATCAGGAACGGCACGAGTACCGCGCTTGCCCAATAGTCGTTAATCAACCATGGCACCACCGCCACAGCGACGGCAGTGATGGCCCAGTAGGCGTAGCGATCTTGAGAGATCGGGAACGTCTGGTTGTCCGCACCGTAGCTGGTTTTGTAGTCCCCGGCTTCGCGATAGAACATGGTTTAGACCCTCTCGATGATGCGGTCGCCGAACAGACCCTGCGGCCTGAAGACGAGGAAAACCAATGCAAGCACATAGGCAAACCAGTTCTCAGTCGCGCCTCCGATCATCGGTCCAATTGAATACTCAAACAGTTTCTCACCGACGCCAATGATGAGTCCCCCGACAATCGCGCCGGGTATGGATGTGAAGCCACCCAGCATGAGCACTGGCAGGGCTTTGAGTGCAATTAACGAAAGTGAAAACTGCACGCCAGATTTAGCGCCCCACATGATGCCGGCGACCAACGCGACTGCCCCGGCAATCGACCACACAATCACCCAGATGGCGCGCAAACTGATGCCAACTGACAGAGCGGCCTGGTGGTCGTCCGCGACGGCTCTCAGAGCCCGCCCGGTGGCTGTGTATTGGCTGAACAGTGTCAAGGTGATCACGAGAATGATCGCGACAATTGCGGCAGTGATGTCGAGTTTGTCGATGTACCAGCCGTAGAAAGTCGTGCCCTCAGCGGCCCATTTTATGGTGAGGTCTTCGATCCACAGCGAGCCGCCGCTGGGTATGCCGACATCGAGCTTTTTGATGTCCGCACCCCACATGAGGTCGCCAAATCCTTCCATGAAGTAGGCGAGACCAATGGTTGCCATAAACAAAATGATTGGCTCTTGGTTCACCAAGTGTGACAAGACGTAGCGCTCGACCAACCAAGCGAAGGCAATCATCACAAGCAAGGTCATGAGGATTGCGACGAATGACGGGATATGCCAGCCAAAATGGTGAACACTGGTGCCCAGTACCGCATTGATAAGGTGCGAGAAGGGAATCTGGCCAGTTTGAAATCCAACCAGTGTCATGGCTGCAAACAACGCCATGACGCCTTGCGCGTAGTTGAAAATACCGGACGATTTAAATATCAGGACAAAACCGAGCGCGACTAGCGCGTACATGACGCCGGTCATCAGCCCGTTGATGATGACCTCAATGGTGTAGAGAAATTCGGGCGACATCAGTGGCATCCTCGGCGATAAGAGGCTGGGGTATTGCGATCAATCATCGTGTGGCACCCCGAGGTAGGCGTCGATCACAGCTTGGTTACCACGCACTTCGTCCGGTGTGCCATCACCGATCTTGCGTCCGTAGTCGAGCACAACCACGCGGTCCGAGATGTCCATGACAACGCCCATGTCGTGTTCTATCAGCGCGATGGTTGTACCGAACTCTTCGTTCACGTCGAGGATAAAGCGCGACATGTCTTCTTTTTCTTCGACGTTCATGCCAGCCATTGGCTCGTCGAGCAACAGTAAGCTTGGCTCTGCCACCAGCGCACGACCGAGTTCAACGCGTTTTTGCAAGCCGTAGGGGAGCCTGCCTACAGGTGTTTTGCGGATGGATTGAATCTCAAGAAAATCGATAATGCGCTCGACCTTCTCACGGTTTTCATTCTCTTCGCGCGCGGCTTTGCCGTGCCAGAGAATTTGCGAAAACAAGCTCGCGTTCATGTGGGTGAAACGCCCGGTCATAATGTTGTCGAGCGTGCTCATCCCCTTGAAAAGGGCGATAT
Organism: uncultured Granulosicoccaceae bacterium; assembly: GCA_937925815.1. Classification (GTDB taxonomy): domain Bacteria; phylum Pseudomonadota; class Gammaproteobacteria; order CALCKW01; family CALCKW01; genus CALCKW01. The sequence goes on from CALAMQ010000139.1 coordinate 2,683, forward strand.
TTTGAAAGGTGCGAGCGATGCCGAGTTTGGCTATTTGGTAGGGCTTCATCGCTTTGCGGCGAGCGCCGCGGTACCAGATCTCCCCCTCTTGAGGGTGGTAGAAACCGTTGATGACGTTCAGCATCGACGATTTTCCAGCGCCGTTTGGCCCGATGATCGCGCGAATCTCGCCCTCGCGAATGTCGAAAGAGATGTCTTTGATTGCGACCACACCACCAAAACGCAAGGTGATGTTTTTCATTTCCATCAAGGTGCCGCCGAGCGGTCGCCCGTCTGGTGTGGTGTCGGCGGCGGCCAGTTGTGACTCACTCATGCTGCGCTCTCCACAGTGCGCACGCGGTCTGCTATCACGGCGTCGTGCAGTTGGATGTCTGCAGAAATAGAGCCCTTGCGACCGTCTTCATAAGTCACTTCAGTTTCAACGTGCACGTTCTCTGACCCGTTATACAGTGCGTCGAGTAAATCGGCGTAGCGTTCTTCGACAACGCGGCGACGGACCTTGCGCGTGCGTGTGATTTCACCATCGTCAGGGTCTAGTTCTTTGTGCAGAATCAAAAAGCGGTGAATCTGACAGCCTGAGAGCATTTCATCCTCTGCCAGAGAACGGTTGACCGTCTCAATGTGAGACGAAATGATCTCTGCCACGCGTGGGTGACCGGCAAGCTCTTGATACGACGCGTAGGCGACGTTGTTACGCTCTGCCCAATTGCCAACAGCGGTCAGATCAATGTTGATAAACGCGGTGCAACGGTCTCGGTCCGCGCCGAATACCACCGCCTCGAGGATGTCGGGGTAGAATTTGATTTTGTTCTCGACAAATTTTGGCGCGAACATGTCGCCCGTTGCGGTTTTGCCGACATCTTTGGCGCGGTCAATGATGCGCAAGTGACCGGTGTCTTCTTCGATAAATCCAGCGTCACCCGTCGCCACCCAACCCTCAGGGTCTTTGGTGCTCGCGGTTGATTCCGGGTTCTTGAAATATTCGATGAATGTCCCTGGCGAACGATAGTGGACTTCGTCCTTGTCATCTATCCGAATCTCAACCTCGGGGGCGGGTACGCCAACGGTGTCTGCGCGAACTTCGCCGTCTGGTTGAATGGTGATAAAGACGGTCGCTTCAGTCTGTCCGTACAGTTGTTTGAGGTTGATGCCAAGCGCGCGGTAGAAATCGAAAATGTCCGGACCGATGGCTTCGCCCGCGGTGTAACCGAGTCGCACACGGCTCATGCCGAGCGTGTTTTTCAGCGGACCGATCACCAAGTAATCACACAGTGCGTATTTCAAACGGTCCCAAGCGCCAACTGGCTTGCCGTCAAGCAGATCTGGCCCAACCGCGCGGGCGTGAGCCATCGCGGATTTGAAAAGCCACTTTTTCAGCCGACTGGCGTCCTCCATGCGAATCTGCACACTGGTTAACAAACCCTCAAAGTAACGTGGTGGCGCGAAGAAGTAGCTGGGCCCGATTTCACGCAGATCTGCTTGCATGGTGTCTGCGCTCTCAGGGCAGTTGACGCAGAAGCCGGTGTAGTAGGCCTGACCAATAGAAAACACGAAGTCGCCGACCCATGCCATTGGCAAGTACGCCAGAACCGAGTCGTCGTGGCGCAGCGAATCAAATTCGGCGGAGAGTTTGGAGGCTTGGACCACATTTCGATTTGAGAGCACCACGCCCTTTGGGCGGCCCGTGGTGCCCGAGGTGTAAAGCATCACGGCGGTGGTGTCAGCGCATTGTGCTTGCAGTCTTTCCTCGAGCACAGCAGCAGCAGTATCGCGCGCGTGGCGGCCAGCGGCTTGCAGGTCTTGGTAGTGACGGAGTTTTTCACGGCCGTATTTGCGCAGCCCGCGCGGATCGACAAACACCAAACTCTCCAGTTTTGGCAGCTGTTCGGCGACTTCCATGATCTTGTCGACCTGCTCTTGGTCCTCGGCGAACGCAAAGCGAGCGTCACAGTGCTCGAGCACGAAGGCCATTTCTTCGGAACCGCTGTCTTTGTAGAGCGGGACTGGCACACCACCGGCGCATTGAACGGCGACCATGGCCCAGTAGAGCACGGGGTGGTTGCGGCCGATGATGGCCACGTGGTCGCCAACCTCGAGCCCGAGATCGACCAAGCCGAGCGCCATGCTGTCGATCTCGGCGGCTGACTCGGCCCAAGTCCAGCTCTGCCAAATGCCCAGCTCCTTGAGCCGGTAAGCTGGATTGTTGCCAAACTGGTGGACGTTACGCGCCAAAAGCTGCGGCACGGTCTCGTATGCGTTTTCCCGTTTGTGGCTGGACAAACCGGCGTTCTCCCGTTGATGGCCTAGGACTCGCTGACTGCGTCCTCAAACGCACGCGTGAACCAGACTTTGCACTGACGTCGACATGATTCGGTAGCCACCGCGCTATGCTGGCGGCGCGTTCACAGCCTCTACCCCGACTCATCTGAGCGAAGAGGATGCACTATACAGCCTCTACTTTGCGAGAGTTTTTCTGAGTTCTATCGAAATGTTTCAAGAGCCTCCAGAGCACGCACAAACCCCAACCCAGAGCACACTGGATTTCACCCTCGCTGGGTTGAATCTCATCAATCAAGCGATCAGCATTTACGACAGCGAGCTGCGCCTGGTGGTGTGTAACGCGCGTTTCCTTGAGATGTTCGATCTGCCTGTCACGCACGGGGAGGCGGGCACGAGCTTTGTTGAGACATTGCGGTTGCTTGCCGCCCGTGGTGAGTACGGTGACATTGACAATATTGACGCCTACATTCGCGATCGCGAGGCGCAAGCACGTGATTTTCAACCGCATTATTTTGAACGCCAGCGTCCGGACGGGCGCTACGTGTCGATTGAGGGGCACCCTTTGCGGCAGGGGGGGTGGGTCACGGTCTACACCGACATTAGCGATATCAGGCAATCTGAAGCAGTGCTCAAATCGCGTTCGGTATCGCTGTCTGAAGCGCTTTTGGATCGCTCGGAAGCGCTGGCGCGAACCAACCGCGAGCTCGAAGCCACGGTGTTGGCTCTGCAAACGGCGCAGCGTGATCTGACAGCCTCTGAGACGCGGATTCGGGCCACTACTGAGATGATGCCAGCGCACATTGCACGCGTTGATCGAGACGAGCGCTACACCTACACCAATCGCCGCTTGCACTCTATTGCAGGTCTCGCGGCAACCGCACACGCGGAGCTGGTTGGAATGCGGTGTCAGGATGTCCTCGCACCCGAGGCCTACGATGCTATCCGGCCAAACCTCAGGCGAGCGTTGAGTGGCGAGGAGAGCGTTTTCGAATTCAGTCTGGACGAGGGTGCGCACAGCATTCGGTGTGCATTCACACCGGACGTCGGCGCCGACAACGTGGTCAATGGCGTGTTTGTGCTGACCACGGACATCACCGCTGAATCGAGGGCCCGCGCAGAGATGGCCCAAGCTCGGCGTCGGGAGCTGGCAGCCCAGCTCACGCGTGGGCTCGCGCACGATTTCGCAAACTTGCTGACCGTTATACTTGGCGCCCAAGGCCAACTCGCCCGGCTGCCTGGACTGCCGCATGATACTCACGCCTTGCTCGATGACATGCACACCGCGGCCCGACGCGGCGGTGAGCTGTTGGAGCGCCTCAGCGGTGTGGCCACGCCACGAACCCTTGAACCGGATGTTGTGGATATTCCCGCGTTGATCGCGCGGCTGACGCGGATGGTGACACCATCACTGCCCGAGAATGTCGAGCTGAAGTCCCGTGTGGAATCCGGGTTGGAGCTCGCGAGATTGGATCCGGGCTACCTCCAGGATTCGCTGCTGAACCTGATTCTCAATTCCCGAGATGTGCTGGCGAACGCGGGCGGCACTGTCACACTGGACGTGCGGCGCACGCGCGAACAGGGCATCGAGTTCAGCGTCATAGACACCGGGCCAGGTTTCAGCGAGCGCGCCTTAAGTCACGCCCTAGAACCTTTTTTCACCACAAAGGCGGCGACGTTGGGCTCTGGGCTCGGGTTGTCTATGGTATTTGATTTCGCCAGTCTGTCGGGTGGCCGGGTGGTGCTAGAGAATGTCGATTCAGCTGGGTCTACCACTGGCGCGAGGGTTCGCATACGGCTGCCGGATCCGTTGCTTATAGACGCACCCGTGAGCGGGATTGTGATGTTGGTCGACGATGACGCGAGCCTGCGCCAGGGTATTCGGTCGCAGTTGCGTGAGCTCGGCTGTCAGGTGCTCGAAGCGTCGAGTGCCGAGGAGGCGCTGAGTTTGCTGGATATCGCGCCAATTGCGGCGCTGCTGACAGACTTGCAATTGGGTGGGGAATTGGACGGAGCCGGTCTCGCCATGGCGGTCTCTGAACGTTGCTGTGACAATCGTCCCGCGATCTGTATCATGTCGGCGCTTCCCCCGTCCGATCCGCTGTGTGTGCGGGCATCGTCGGCTTGGCCCTTTTTGCCAAAACCTTTTGATACGCACCAACTTCGACGCGCTTTGCGTCAGGATTCCGCGCGTTGACACCTCTGATTGCCATTATTGATGATGAACCAACGGTGTGCCGACTGTTGGCGGAATCGTTTCGCGACGCTGAAATGGACACTGCAGTGTTCCACTGCGGGCGGGATTTCCAGGCCTGGCTCAAGCAGGCCGAGCCCGATGTGTGCGTGGTCGATCTCGGGTTACCAGACCAAGATGGACTCGCGTTGGTCAGCGCTATTGCGCGCGTCAGTCGCGCCGCGATTTTGATTGTCTCCGGGCGCGCACAAGTGCCTGATCGAGTCGCGGGACTGGAGCTAGGCGCGGACGACTATGTGACCAAGCCATTCGATCCCACCGAAGTGGTGGCGCGGGTGCGCGCCATATTGCGTCGTGCGAGCGTAGCGCGCGAAGCCAACGACGGCACTGATGTGAAAACAGCGCGCTTCGGTGACCTCGAGGTGAATCTGGCGACATTCGCGTTGAGTGGCCCAGATGGCTACGAGGTCACGCTAAGCCAAGCTGAGGCGTCAGTGTTGAAGGTGTTTTTAGAGCGGCCAAATCAGTTGCTCAGCCGCGCACAACTCCAAGAGGCAACCGGTGGCAGTTTGTCTGAGAGTTATGATCGGTCAATAGATGTCCGCATCTCGCGCTTGCGTACGAAGTTGCGAGACGACCCGCGCGATCCGCGGCAGATAAAAACCATTTACGGTGGAGGGTATGTATTCGTGGGCAGCGTGGCATGGAGCTAGACGACTTGCGCGCGCGCGCGGATGAACTTGAGACCCGTCTGGCTTGGCAGGACCAAACCATCGAGGAGCTCAATCAAGCCATCGCCGAACAAGCGCTGAGTATCACGCGCCTTGAAGACGCATTGCGCTTGCTCTCTGAGCGACTCAAAGCCGCAGGCGCTGGAAACGATGGGGCGAGCGCGTCAGGCCACGAACCGCCGCCGCACTACTGATTTTTGGTCCCCGCGAAATCGTGGTAACTGAATCAGTAACCACAAGACCGTGATCAGGCCCAGTGCGCCACCGCCGGTCTCGGCCGAGGTGTCGCTCGCGAGTCCAGCCGCGGCCGACGTTTGCGATGGGTCTGTCGCTGTGATGGTCAAGCTGTGGCGCTGCGAACTGTCCACACCGCCGTTTTCAGTGCCGCCGTTGTCTACAAGCTGGACGCCGATCTCCACGCTGCCCGAGACACCGGGTTTAACGCGATAGCGCAGTGTGCCGGACGGGACGCTCACCTCTGGCTCGTAGGCGAAAAAATCTGCATGAGGTTGATCAATCACGAAACGCATGGATTGGCTGCCGCCGTCTCCGTCGTCAAGTTCGGACGCCCATTCGACAATTTGCAAGGTGCCCAGTGTGTCGGTCTCGAGTGCGTCGCCTGGCACAAAAGACGGTGCACGGTTGGCAGCGACGCCGATTGAGATTGAAAACTGATGCGTCTGTGTGACCGAAGCAGACGTGAATTCGACACCTATTTCAGTTGTCCCAACACGTCCGCTCGGGGTGAAGTGCAAGCTACCGTCTGCAGCAATGCTGGGTTCTTGTGCAAAAAGCGAGGCATCGCTGATGTCGGTCAAGCGGGTGGTTGCGTTGATGTCTGTCACGGCCCATTCGGGTTGAATGAACTCTCCGTGGTTAACCGGATGAGACACAGATTGAGGCACCCAGCTGATCGGTGATGTGACCTCTGTGTTCTCGCTGCCGCTCTCAACAACATTGGGGTTGCCCTCGTGTGGGAGTACCACTGAGATCACAGACACTGAGTCACGCAGGCCATCGGGTGTGGTTAGGGTGATGGAGTTGGCGGTTAAATCGTCGGTTTCTGCCAGTAGGGTGCCGTCCTCGGTCTCGATTCGGTAGTGGCCGGTCGTGCCCGTGGGCATTTCTGAAACGGTCCATGTGACGGTTAATTCAGCGGCGTCAACCTGTGTCTGGACATCGCTCACGGGCAGCACGAGTGTGTCGGTATCAGTGCCTAAAGACGCCAGCCACTCCAGCGATTCGTCGTCGACACTCAGCGGGTTCCAAGCGAGATCAACCGCAACGTTGCCAACTGCGGCGCTGGCGGCGAGCTCTGTGTGTGTGGCCAGTGATGCTGGGACGCTGCCCGTGATGCGGTTGCCGCTGGCGCTGAAACGCCGCAGATGTGGCAAGTCTTGGAAGGTGTCGGGCAGCGGACCGCGAAAACGGTTGCGGTTCAAGTTAACGTCAGAGAGGTCGCGAAACTGCGCGAGTCTGGACTCGAGGCGGCCTGAGAGTCTGTTGTCAGCGAGATCGAGTGACACCAGCGGCGCCGCGGCTGCGAGGTTTTCCGGCAGTTGCCCGCTCAGTGAGTTATCGCGCAGGCTCAGTCGCCAGAGTGCGGGCAATTCAAAGTAGCTCGGGTCTATCGAGCCGCTGAAGGCATTGCCACTGAGGTCCAGATCGTAGAGTGCA
>CALAMQ010000140.1 GCA_937925815.1 uncultured Granulosicoccaceae bacterium
AACTGTCGTCCCTTCTCCAACCGTTATCGGCGCGACCAGCACAGAATTTGAGCCCGTTGACACACCATCACCAAGAACAGTGCGGTGTTTGTTCGCACCGTCGTAGTTTGCGGTGATGGTACCGGCACCAATATTGACGCGCTGGCCAAGCTCCGCATCTCCCACATAGGAGAGATGATTGACCTTGCTGCCGTGTCCGATCGACGAATTCTTGATCTCGACAAAATTGCCGACGTGGTTGTGGCCAGCGAGCGCAGCCCCCGGGCGCAAGCGCGAGAATGGGCCGACTTTGCAGGCCTCACCCACCGTGGCGTCTTCCACCACGCAGTGTGGCTGCAGCACGGTGCCGGCCTTGATATGGCTGTTGCGGATCACGCAGTAGGGACCGATCACAACACCGTCCTCGAGCGTCACAGTGCCCTCGAGCACCACGCCCACATCGAGCACAACATCGCGGCCACAAGACACCGCACCCCGCACGTCCAGGCGATTGCGGTCTTTCACGGTCACGCCGGCATCGAGCAAGGCACGCACGCGATTGGCCTGCATCAGCCGCTCGAGTTGTTCCAATTGGTCGCGGTTATTGACGCCCAGCACTTCCCACTCAGCGTCCGGATGAGCTGTGTGGATAGGGGTACCAGCCGTGCGCGCCAGGCCGACGATATCGGTCAGATAAAATTCGCCCTGCGCGTTGTCGCAACCAACCTGATCCAGCATGGTTTTCAAGTCGCCACACCGACCCGTCATGATGCCGGTGTTGGTCTCCGTGATGGTTTTTTGCGCATCACTGGCGTCTTTCTCTTCGACGATCGCCGTGACGGCCCCGTTGTCGCGAAGGATGCGGCCATAGCCAGTCGGATTGTCCAATTCAACGGTCAACAACCCAACACCCGTGTCATCGCTGAGCAGGCGCTGGAGGGTCTCAACCCGGGTCAGGGGCACATCGCCGTAGAGGATCAGGACCTGATCATCGTCCGGTATACCCGGCAAGGCCTGCTGCACAGCATGCCCAGTGCCTTTCTGCTCGGTCTGCAAGGCCCATTCGACAGGCGCATCAGTGCGCGCCTGCACCGCATCGGCGCCGTGGCCAATCACCACACAAATCCGATCCGGATCGAGTTGTCGAGCAGTATCGATGACGTGATGCAACAGGGCCTGTTCGCCTAGCGGCTGCAGGACTTTGGGCAGCGCCGAATTCATTCGGGTGCCCTTGCCAGCGGCAAGAATGACTATGGATAGACTCATGGGTACGGCAGATCGCTGATTTGAGACAGATAGAGCGGCAGCAAAGTGCAATTGCTCAACCCCCACAACGTGTTTTCTGCGTTACGGGGGTGAAGTACTTAATAGGATAGCGTGCCGATTCTCTGGAGCAGTCGCTTTCTGGGTGCCGGTGCGGAAAGTTGCCGCCAGACACAAAAAAAGGGGGCTGATGCCCCCTTCTGGTCGCAAAACGGCCGAATAACGCTACCGCTTGCCGCGCAATTTCTTGATGAATTGCAACTGAGCAGACGCTTGAACCAGTTCGGCCTGCGCCCGTTCGATGTCGATGTCGCCGCTCTTGTTGGCCATCATCTCCTCGGCCCGCCGCTTCGCTTCCTCGGCTGCCGCTTCATCCATCTCTTCGCCGCGCATTGCGGTATCCGCCAAGACGGTGATCTGCTTCGGCTGCACTTCGAGAATGCCGCCCGATACAAAAATCGCCTCTTCGTCATCACCGTTCAGAACGCGAATCTCACCCGCCCTGAGCCGGGAGATGAATGCCGCGTGCCCGGGCGAAATACCGACGTCACCGGCCTCTGCACTGGCGACAACCATATCGGCCTCGCCACTCCAGATCGCCTTCTCGGCACTAACTATTTCAACACTGATCGTTGCCACGGCAACCCCCGTTGTTCATTGCATCGAGCGGATCGGTGGCGCACTCCGTGAAGGGTTGCACCACTGAGCCTTCGGACTTACATGTCCTTGGCGCGCTCGACAGCTTCTTCAATGGAGCCGGCCATGTAGAACGCCTGTTCCGGCAAATCGTCGTAGTCACCTGCGACGATGCCCTGGAAGCCTGCGATGGTGTCCTTGAGTGACACGTACTTGCCCGGTGCACCGGTAAAGACTTCTGCCACGAAGAACGGCTGTGACAGGAAACGCTGGATCTTGCGCGCCCGGTAGACGATGAGCTTGTCTTCTTCAGAGAGCTCATCCATGCCGAGGATCGCGATGATGTCACGCAGTTCCTTGTAGCGCTGCAGTGTGTTCTGCACCGCGCGCGCGCAGTTGTAGTGCTCTTCACCGATGATCAGCGGGTCGAGCTGACGGCTGGTGGAGTCGAGCGGGTCAACCGCGGGATAGATACCCAGTGATGCGATATCACGCGAGAGTACGACCGTTGCATCCAAGTGCGAGAAGGTCGTGGCCGGTGACGGATCGGTCAAGTCATCTGCCGGTACATAGACCGCCTGTATGGACGTGATGGAACCGGCTTTGGTCGAGGTGATCCGCTCCTGCAGCACACCCATCTCTTCAGCCAGCGTCGGCTGGTAGCCCACCGCTGACGGCATGCGGCCAAGCAGTGCGGATACTTCGGTACCAGCAAGCGTGTAGCGGTAGATGTTGTCGATGAACAGCAGTACGTCGCGGCCTTCGTCGCGGAAGTACTCTGCCATGGTCAGGCCGGTCAACGCCACACGCAGGCGGCAACCCGGCGGCTCGTTCATCTGGCCGTACACCATGGCCACTTTTGATTCGTCGAGCTTGTCGAGTTTGATAACGCCGGCTTCAGACATCTCGTGATAGAAGTCGTTACCTTCACGAGTCCGCTCACCCACACCAGCGAACACCGACAGACCCGAGTGCTGGGTTGCGATGTTGTTGATGAGCTCGAGCATGTTGACCGTCTTGCCCACGCCCGCACCGCCGAAAAGACCGACCTTGCCGCCCTTGGCAAACGGGCAGAGCAGGTCGATGACCTTGATGCCAGTTTCGAGCAGTTCGGTTGAGCCGGACTGATCTGCATAGCTTGGCGCACTGCGGTGGATCGCCCACTTGTCGTCTGTGACAACGTCGCCGCGCTCGTCCTGGGGTTCGCCCAGCACGTTCATGATGCGACCCAGTGTGCCGGTGCCGACCGGAACCGAAATCGGCGCACCGGTGTTCTCGACATCGAGGCCGCGGCGAAGGCCGTCCGACGCGCCCATGGCGATCGTCCGGACTACACCGTCACCCAGCTGGCC
>CALAMQ010000141.1 GCA_937925815.1 uncultured Granulosicoccaceae bacterium
GTCCATCCAGGCGGTCTATGTACCGGCAGATGACTTGACCGATCCGTCGCCGGCAACAACCTTCTCGCACTTGGACGCGACGGTCGTTCTTTCGCGTGATATCGCATCTTTGGGTATCTACCCCGCGGTTGATCCGCTCGACTCCACCAGCCGTCAGCTCGATCCGCTGATCATCGGTGAAGAGCACTACAACTGCGCGCGTGCTGTCCAGAATACGCTGCAACGCTATCAAGAACTGCGTGACATCATCGCGATCCTAGGCATGGATGAGCTCTCTGAAGAAGACAAGCTCATCGTTTACCGGGCTCGTAAGATCCAGCGTTTCTTGTCACAGCCGTTTTTCGTGGCGGAAGTCTTTACCGGTGCACCCGGCAAGTACGTGTCTCTCAAGGACACCATCGCAGGCTTCCAGGGCATCGTTGCGGGCGACTACGACGATTTGCCAGAACAGGCGTTCTACATGGCCGGTTCCATTGAAGAAGCTGTCGAGCGCGCCAAGGACATGTAAGTCCGCGGCGTCGTTGCGCTAGCCCCAACGGGGCTGCGCTGCGATCCGCTCGATGCAATGAACAACGGGGGTTGCTGTGGCAACGATCAGTGTTGAAATAGTCAGTGCCGAAAAAGCGATCTGGAGTGGCGAAGCCGATATGGTTGTCGCCAGTGCAGAAGCTGGAGATGTCGGTATCTCGCCCGGCCACGCCGCGTTTATTTCTCGCCTGCGCGCGGGGGAGATACGTGTGCTCAACGGTGACGATGAAGAAGCGATTTTCGTCTCCGGTGGCATCCTCGAAGTGCAACCCAAGCAAGTCACTGTGTTGGCTGACACGGCGCTTCGCGGTGAGGAGCTCGATGAGGCTGCAGCGGAAGAAGCCAAACGCCGCGCCGAAGAGATGATGTCGAACAAGAGTGGCGAGATTGATCTCGAACGCGCTCAAGCAGAGCTGATTCAGGCATCTGCACAGCTGCAATTCATCAAGAAGCTGCGCGCGAAGAAGTAACCAATTACTTCGACAAGCGTTGAAAAAGGGGGCTTAGGCCCCCTTTTTTTGTGTCCGCGTTACGGCCCCACAAGGGGTCAGCATAATGGCGCTATCACCGAGTTCCTGACGGCTATCCTATTGACCAACCTATCGGTAACACGAAAATCGTGTTGCAGGGGTTGAGTGATGGCACCTTGCTGCCGCTTTAACTCATTTGGACCACAAAAACGCGATACCCATGAGTCTTTCTATTGTCATTCTCGCCGCCGGTAAGGGCACTCGGATGAATTCAGCGCTGCCCAAAGTGCTGCAGCCGCTGGGTGAACAGGCGTTGCTTCATCACGTGATCGACACCGCCAAACAACTCGACCCCACGCGCATTTGTGTGGTCATTGGGCACGGGGCTGAGGCTGTGCAATCGCGCACCAGCGCCGATGTCGAATGGGTAATGCAGCAAGAGCAGCGTGGCACTGGACACGCTGTGCAGCAGGCTTTGCCTGCCATCCCAGACGATGATCGTGTGTTGATCTTGTACGGCGATGTGCCTTTGACCCGGTTGGAGACACTTGCCGAACTGCTCAGTGAAGACCAGGGTGTGGGGCTTTTGACCGTCGAGTTGGACAACCCCACTGGCTACGGTCGAATTGTGCGTGAATCGGGTGAAGTGGTTGCGATTGTCGAAGAAAAAGATGCGAACGACGCGCAAAAAGCCATTACTGAAACCAATACCGGCATCATGTCCGGTCGCTGCGGCGATCTCAAGCAGTTGCTCGACAACGTGGGCTGTAACAACGCTCAAGGTGAGTACTACCTGACGGATATTGTCGGCCTGGCTCGCAGTGCAGGGATGCCAATACACACGGCACAGCCGGGTGCGGAGTGGGAAGTGCTGGGCGTCAATAACCGAGATCAACTTGAGTCGCTTGAGCGTTTGATGCAAATCAACCGTGTCCAAGCGTTGCTCGACGCTGGGGTGACGGTAAAAGACCGCAACCGCCTTGATATCCGTGGCGCCGTCACCGCAGGAAGAGATGTGGTGCTGGACGTGGGTGTTGTACTCGAGGGCCAGATCACGCTCGAAGACGGCGTGGTCATTGGGCCCTACTGTGTGGTGCGCAACAGCCATATCAAGGCAGGTACCGTGCTGCAGCCGCACTGCGTTGTCGAAGACGCCGTGGTGGGTGAGTCGTGCAAAGTCGGTCCGTTCTCGCGCTTGCGCCCCGGTGCGGCGCTGGCGGGGCACAACAACGTCGGCAATTTCGTCGAAATCAAAAATTCATCAATTGGGCACGGCAGCAAGGTCAATCACCTGTCTTATGTTGGTGATGCGGAGCTTGGTGAACGTGTCAATGTCGGTGCTGGAACCATCACCGCAAACTACGACGGCGCGAACAAACACCGCACGGTTCTCGGTGACGATGTGTCGACGGGCTCAAATTCTGTGTTGGTCGCGCCGATAACGGTAGGAGCTGGCACCACAGTTGGGGCGGGTAGCACCGTGTCGAAAGACATTGAAGCCGGTGCACTCGCTTACACACGTGCGCCTCTGAAAACCCGGTCCGACTGGGAATCTCCAAAGAAAAAAGCGAAAAAGGGCTAAACACACATGTGTGGAATTATTGGCGCGCTGGCGCAACGTGATGTGACTCCAATCCTCGTCGAAGGACTGCGTCGACTGGAGTACCGGGGCTACGATTCTGCCGGTGTGTCGGTGGTACTCGACAACGGAACCATTGGCCGCGTGCGCGCGATGGGTAAAGTGCAGCGCTTGGCTGAAGCGCTTGAAGCCACCCCTGTGGAGAGCCAGATCGGCATTGCCCACACCCGCTGGGCGACCCACGGCGAGCCGAGCGAGCGCAACGCCCACCCGCATAACAGCAGCGGAAAAGTCTCTCTGGTACACAACGGCATCATCGAGAATCACGAAGAGTTGCGCAGTGAGCTCAAAGCCGCAGGTTACGAATTCACCTCGGAAACTGACACCGAAGTGATTGCCCACTTGCTCCACCGCGAGCTCGAACGGGTTGGCGACTTTTTGCAAGCGGTGCGAACCACCGTCACGCAGCTCGACGGTGCCTACGCGCTCGCTATCATCAACACCGATGAACCCGACCGCATCATCGCTGTGCGCCGCGGCAGTCCGCTGTTGTTGGGGGTTGGGGTCAAAGAGTATTTTCTCGCATCAGACACGTCCGCGTTGATCCCTGTCACGCAGCAATTTGTCTACCTCAATGACGGCGATTTGATTGACGTGCGCCGCAGTGGCTACGCAATTGAAGATGAGAACGGCGAGCCTGTGACCCGTGAGCTCAAGCGCTCTGAACTCAGCGATTTCTCGGTCGACAAGGGCGACTTCAAGCATTTCATGCTCAAAGAAATCTATGAGCAACCGCTTGCCATTCGCAAAACCGTTGACGGCATGGTGCACAACGGTGAGCTCTTGCTGGACCACGTTGGTCAAATTGACAGCAACCTGCTCGCGCAAGTTGAGCAAATTCACCTCGTCGCCTGTGGCACCAGTTCTTATGCGGCCGGTGTTGCACGCTATTGGCTGGAACAATATGCGGGCGTACCGGCGAGCGTCGAAATCGCGAGTGAGTACCGCTACCGCAAGGTCCAAGTGCCAAAAAACACGTTGTACATCACGCTCTCACAATCCGGTGAGACAGCTGACTCAATGGCGGCACTGGAAGAGACCAAGAAAAACCCCAACTACATCGCGTCACTCGCGATTTGCAATGTGCCAGAGAGCAGCATGACCCGTACCGCTGATGCCACCTTGCTCACGCGGGCTGGTACGGAAATCGGTGTGGCCTCGACCAAGGCATTTGTGACTCAGTTGGCCGCGTTGTTGGCGTTTACAGGCTTGGTCGCGCGTGCGAAAGGCTGTGACGCTGAGATCATCAAGGACATTGCAACGGGCTTGGAAGCCTGTGGAGATTTGGTTGAGCAAACCTTGGCCATGGATAAGCAGATAGAGAAGCTTGCCGAGGATTTTGTCGAGAAGCACAACGCGATCTTTTTGGGTCGTGGTCCGTTCTTCCCAATTGCGCTCGAGGGTGCGCTCAAGCTCAAAGAAATCTCCTATATCCACGCTGAGGGTTACCCCGCTGGTGAACTCAAGCATGGCCCCCTGGCGTTGATCGACAACGACATGCCCGTTGTGACCGTGGCGCCCAATGACGTCTTGCTCGAAAAGCTCAAAGCGAACATGGAAGAAGTGCGCACGCGCGGCGGCCAGCTCTATGTCTTTGCCGAGCAGAGTTCAGACATCAAAGAAGCCGACGGCTTCAAGATTCTGCGCCTGCCAGATTGTCCGGAGGCGATCGCGCCAATCGTGTTCACCATTCCAGTGCAATTGCTCAGTTATCACGTGGCGGTGATGCGTGGCACTGACGTTGATCAGCCACGCAACCTTGCCAAGAGTGTCACGGTTGAGTGATCAGCGTCAGGCCCAAAAAAAAGCCGCTCACTAGAGCGGCTTTTTTGTTGGTAACGGTTTTTTTACTGGGTGGCGACGTAGCGCTCTGAGTCACCGATCTCCCGTAACAAGGGGTCGTTTGTTGGAAATCTCAAGGTGGCCGCCCGGCGCGTTGTTGACACGGGGAGAATGTTAGCTTCGCGTGAGGCGAACAAGGTGTTGCCGCTTTGCAGCGCAATGGTGGTAGACATTGGCACCACGGCAATGCCGTGTTGTGCGAGTGTTGGCAGCTTGCGCTTGAGCACGTTGATGGTCGCGGGGTGTGGGTGTCCGATTGCAACCGCGTGGCCGTCGCGTAGTGATTGAGCAATCAGTTTGTCAAATTGCGCGCTGATGACGTCTTCGTCAATTTCATGGTCGAGGAAAATGTCGCGGTCGCTGGTTGAGATGCCGTAGCGGTTGGCGATGCGGTTCGCTGGAGAGCGTCGTCCTGTTCGACTGTCGACAAAAAACACGCGACGGTCAGCGATCTCCGACATCATCCAGGTGAGCCGGTCGGTGTCTGACATCAACAAGCTGCCTTGGTGGTTGTTGATGCCGGTGTAACCGCTGAAGGCATTGAGGTTGTCGCGCAGTTTCGACATGAAGGCTGGCTGCGTCATGCTCACTTCGAGCTGGTGTTGCGACGGCGCACGATTGCCTATGGCCTGCATCGGCATGTGCAGCATGACTTCTTTGCCAAGCTGCTGTCCGAGGTCAGCAAAGTGCTGATCGAAAGGGGTGTGCGGCAGAATGGCGAGTGTCAGCGGCGCGGGCAGGTAGGCGACTTGCTCGCCAAAGCGGCGGTTGTGACCGACATCGTCGATGATGATCGAAACCGTGGCCGTGCTGTTATCCAGTGTCGCTGACACATTTGTCAGCGGTGTAGCTTGGGCCGCTGTGAACGGTAGGGACAGGGCGATTGCCAGAGAACAACCTGCAAACCAATTAGCTGCGCGCACGCACGACCTCAGAGAAGTGTAGACCATGCGTCAAATTATACGGAGTTTGCATTGCGCTGCGCCACGTTGACATTGCGGCCGAAGCGTGATGCAGCACTGACACGGCGTATTGTCAGTGTGCGAAGGATTTGCGCGCAGTGGTGACTGCGCGGTCCATTTTGCGGTGTGTTAGGAGCCGTTTGCAGCCGATCGAGTGATGTCGAGTCCGCGCAATAAATTCACCGCTTCATAGAGGGTGTAGTCGCTGTCTGCGATGTCTTTGAGGGACGTCACAGCGTTGACGTCATCTTCCGCCTCGTCAGTGGGCTCTTCAGTGTCGGTGTCGTCATTGGGGTTGCTCAAATGGCCACTCAATGAGGCTTCTGAAATGGGTTCGAGGCCGTTGGCATTTTCTTTTTGCAATTGGAAGTTGCCAACTTCGATGTCAGGCACGATGCCCTCAGCTTGAATGCTGCGACCGTCCGGGGTGAAGTAGCGTGCGGTGGTCAACTTGACTGCGCCGCCACTTGGCAGATCCTGGATGGTCTGGACTGAGCCCTTGCCGAAGGTGGTGCGCCCGAGGATGATTGCGCGGCGGTGGTCCTGCAACGCGCCTGCGACAATTTCCGATGCGGATGCCGAGCCCTGATTCACCAAAACCACCAACGGTGCACCGTTGAGGATGTCGCCGCGTCGCGCGCTGTAGCGCAGGTGGTTGTCGTTGTCGCGCCCATCGGTATACACCACGAGGCCTTCCTCGAGAAAGGCGTCAGACACGCCAACAGCCGCGGACAGCACGCCGCCCGGGTTGTTGCGCAGATCCAATACCAGTCCGCGCAAGTCGTCGCCGTGGCGGTCGGTTAAATCGCGCACGGCGTCAACCATGTTGCGCGTGGTCTTGTTTTGGAAACTCGAAATCCGCACGTACCCAAAGCCGCCCTCTATCAAGCGGTCGCGGACGCTGCTGACTTGGATGATGTCGCGGACGACTTCGATCGTCAGTGGCGCGTCTGTGCCATCGCGCACGATAGTCAGTGAGATGGGGCTGCCCGGTTTGCCGCGCATGAGCTTGACGGCATCATTGAGTGTCAAACCTTTGACTGATTTGTCGTCTAGCCGAATGATGAGGTCACCTGCGAGCACGCCGGCGCGCTGGGCCGGTGTGTCGTCGATTGGTGAGACCACTTTGACGAAGCCGTCTTCCATGCCGACCTCGATTCCCAAACCGCCAAATTCACCCGAGGTGCCAATGCGAAGCTCGTTGTACTGTTCTTCGTCGAGGTAGGCTGAATGGGGGTCCAGGCCGGAGAGCATGCCGCGAATGGCCAATTCCAACAGCTCTTCGTCGCTCACTTCTTCAACGTAGTTGCGCTTGATGCGGGTGAAAACGTCTGTGAAGGCGCGAAGTTGATCCAATGGTATGGCACCGGGATCGCTCCGCGTGGCCAAGACACTGTGTCCCAGCGTCAGTGAGGCACCGAGTAAAACCCCGACAACAACGCCAAGGTAGTTTTTTCTCACTGCAGCCATAATCAGGTTGTCCTGTAGACACATTGCGCTCTTCAACTGCTTGTTGGGCAGCGAAATAGCAAGAGGGTTCAGTTCTAAGGGATTCTACACAGTCTGTGCCAGCGCGAGGGCGGCGAATGTAACAGGCATTTTCGGCGCTGTGACGGACAGATTAGCTGGGCGTGAGACTGAGCCACTCAAGCGGATCAACCGCTTTGCCTTCAACGCGCAGCTCGAAATAGAGATTGGTGGCGTGGTCAGCGGTTGTTGCGCCGATGGACGCGATTGCGTCACCAGCCTTCACCGTGTCGCCAACGTCGGCAAGCAGGCGGCGGTTATTGCCGTACACCGCCATCATGCCATCCCCGTGGTCGATGACCACCAGCAGGCCCTGGCCTCGAAGCCAGCCAGCGAAAACCACCACCCCAGCACCCACGGCGCGCACTGCATCCCCAGCGGCAGCGCCGATGTGGATGCCTTGCCAGCGCTGCCCCTTCGCTGGCCGCTTGTCGCCGAATCGCGTGTTAACAGCGCCGTTTACTGGCCACGGCATCTCGCCGTCGGCCAGTGCGGTATCGACAATCTCGAGGCGCTGTTTGACGCTGTCGTCTTCGGCGTACACCGTGATCAATTGCGATCCGCTCTGTGCTTTGGCTGCGTCCAATTGCAGCAAAACCGGTTGTCGGCTTGCCAGCAGGTGTTTGAGGTTGACGCGTTCGCTCTGCAAATTTTGACGGTGAGCGTCGAGCGCCCGCATGATCTTCTCAGCATTGTGTGCGCTTGACATCACATCGGCCAGGGCCAGGCGGGCCTGGCCGCGGCGGCGTTCGAGATGGCTGTCCAGTGCGCTGAGGTAGCGCTGCGTGCGTCGCCAATCAGTCGGTGCTTGACGCAAATGTTCAATTCGCCGATTGACCAAGCTGTGCAGCCGCCACGTGGCACGAAGGTGTTCGTGGATGTCGCGTTGTTCCGATTCGCTGAGCTTGCGGCCCTGGTCGATGACCTCGCGCAGCTCGGCCAATGCGTCAGAGTCTTGCGCTGCATCGGCCTCCAGGGCGGCGATGCGTGATTCGGCCTGTCCAATGTGCAGGTCCAGTTGACCGAGCGAAGACAACAACGTCTCGGTGTCTCGGGTTGGGCGCTGTGGCGCCAGCGGCTGGCGGTCGGCGCTGGCGTCGAGCTGTGCCAACAGTTGCGGTTCAGCGTGCGCCCACTGAAGCGGTGTCGTACTTAAAAGCACAGACAAAAAAGAGCACGCAATAAACAGCTTGGCATCGCGCAGTGTCATGAGTGAGCTTTGCTCGAAAAGGAACTACTTGAGTATAGGAAGTGGCAGCCAGAACGCCTGCCGTATCATTACTCTATCCAATTGATCTCACGTGCGGTGATTGGGCCAATTTGCGAGCTGCGCAAGCTGTGAGCCATGATTGAGGCATATTTACTTTGTGGAATACGGCCAGCCATGATTTCCGCGGCGCGCTGGGGATAGAGCGGTTTACGGCTAGGACTGGCGTAGCCTTGTGGGAAGACGGGGTTGCCCCAGAAGTCGTATTTGTCTGTGGCACCGACGGTGTGCAGCAGCTCATGTGCAACCACCACGGCATTCTGAGACGTTTGACGTTCGTGGGCGTAACCGTGAACCAGTCCAATCAATCCTTTTTGCAAGCCGAGACTGTGCGGCAGGCGCTGGTTGGATTTTGGATCGTGCAGCACGAGGTAGATCCGCACAGTGCGCCAACTCCAAAACGTATCTGGCGAATTGAGCATCGCCCAAAATCGCATTTTTAATTGCCACAGTATCAACCAGCCGATGTGGTCTGATTTTGGGAAGGGTGGTGGCAAATCGTGCAATTGCGAACCCAGCCGTATTTGCGTTGGCCTTGGATTGGGCACGTTGTAACGGGCAGCTTCGCGGGCCATCCAGTCATCGATGATGCTGAAATCGCTGTGCGACAAATTGCTGATATATTGCGATATCTGGCTGTTACTGCCAGCAGCAATGGGATAGATCATCACGGGCAGCGGCACGCCCCAGTTCCGTGAGTACAACATTTGGGTTGCGGATACTGCCAGCGTGATCAGCAGCGTGAACGCCAGAAATGTTTTTCTGGCCGTAGCCCAGCCCATGTCGTAGTTCCTGTTGGTCCGCCGAATTGTGGGGCTGCTTGTTGCCGGGGCCCTGCTCCGTTATCGGCCATAACGCCGATCACTTCAGCCTTGTTGCCGGTCTTTTGCGTGCCCATACTCAACATCGCTTTCCACGCTCGAGTCCACTATGTCAGCTGAGCCACACCGCACTGTCTACCGCGACCACTACCGCGTGCCACCGTTTTTGGTCGACGCCGTCCGGTTGCAATTTGATCTCGAGCCCACTCGGACTCGCGTTGGCAGCCGTCTGCATGTGAGGCGAAACCCAGCAGCCGAAGAGCCGGCTCTGGAGTGGCACCTCGATGGCGAGGCGCTGGAACTGCTCGCGGTCCGTTTGGACGGCCAACCGCTCAGTGCACCTCAAATGGAGCTGGTTGAAGGGGGGCTGCTGCTGCGTGGCCTTCCAGAGCGATTTGAGCTTGAAATCGACACCCGAATCAATCCGACAGATAACACCGAGCTCAGTGGTTTGTACCTCTCAAATGGCGTGTATTGCACGCAGTGTGAGGCCCAGGGTTTCCGGCGAATCACCTACTTTCCCGATCGCCCGGATGTGCTCTCAACCTATGACGTGATCATTCGGGCGAGCAGGGAGCATGGCCCTGTGTTGCTGAGCAACGGTAATCCTGTGTCCGAGCGGGACATTGATGCTCGCCGTATTGAAGCTGTTTGGCACGATCCACACCCCAAGCCAAGCTACTTGTTTGCACTGGTTGCTGGGGATTTGGCGTGCCGGCGAGATACCTTCACGACCGCTGAAGGCCGCGAGGTGGCGCTCGCGATTTACACCCAGCCAGAGCAGGTGCCGCGCACTGAACACGCGATGCGCTCGTTGATTGCCTCGATGCAATGGGATGAGAAACGCTTCGGTCTGAGTTATGACCTCGATGTTTTCAATGTGGTCGCGGTCGATGATTTCAACATGGGGGCCATGGAAAACAAGGGCCTCAACGTCTTTAACACCAAATATGTTCTTGCTGACGCAGACACTGCGACGGACAGCGACTACCTCGGTGTTGAGGCTGTGATTGCGCATGAATATTTTCACAACTGGACTGGAAACCGGATCACCTGCAGAGACTGGTTTCAGCTCAGCCTCAAAGAGGGCCTGACAGTTTTTCGCGATCAAGAATTTTCAGGTGACTTGAATGTCAGGGCGCTAAAACGCATTGAAGACGTGCGCTTACTTCGCGCGCGTCAGTTCCCTGAAGACGCGGGGCCGATGGCGCACCCAATCCGACCTGAGAGCTACGTCGAGATCAACAATTTCTACACCCTAACGGTCTATGAGAAAGGTGCTGAAGTGGTGCGCATGCTGCACACCTTGCTCGGGGAAGCGGGATTTCGGCGTGGCATGGACCTATATGTGTCGCGCCACGATGGCACCGCTGCAACCTGTGATGATTTTCGCCTCGCAATGGCCGAGGCCAACGGGGTGGATCTCGATGCCTTCGAACACTGGTACTCGTACGCGGGCACACCCGTGGTGGACGTGGCAGAAAACTACGACGCCGCATCGCAAACCTACACGCTGACACTGCGCCAGAGCCTGCCCGATCAAGCAACCGCTCCGCCATTGGTGATACCCGTACGCATGGGTCTGGTGTTGGCGAATGGGGAGCATGTTGATTTGCAAATCACTGGCGAGCACGGCGCGCCGAGAGAGCGGGTGTTGATGCTGTCTGAGCGCGAGCAGGATTTTGTCTTTGAGCAAGTGCCTGAGCGACCTGTTGCCTCATTGTTGCGCGGATTCTCTGCGCCAGTGCACTTGTCGAAAACGCCTAAAACGTCTGACAACATGGTCTTGTTGCGGCACGACAGTGATCCCTTCAACCGGTGGCAAGCCGCTCAGGACTTGTTGTCAGAAGTGATCGTTGCAAATGCCCAGCGCCAATTGCAAGGCCTTGCCATGTCGTGCCCAGAGCCGCTGGTCAGCGCCATCGGTGCTGTGCTGCAAGACAGTGAGATCGCGCCGGGTTTGCGTGCGGAGGCATTGACGCTGCCTGGAATCGAGACTGTGTCGGCCCTGGATGATGTGATTGAACTTGATGCACTCGATCAAAGCACCGTGTATCTGGAACGCACCTTGGGGGAGGCACTGGCAGACGCGCTCGACGCGCTGCGGACGTTGAATCAATCGAAGCCATTTAGCCTCGATCCCGAGGCCATGGGTGCCCGGCGCTTGCACGCACTGTGTACGCGATGGCGCTTTGCCGCTGACCCGCTTCAGTGCGCTGAACGCGTTGCCAGTGACTACCGGCAGGCCACTAATATGACTGATCGACTCAATGCGTTGAGCGTGCTTGTGCATGCGCGTGATACCCGTGTGGACGCGCTGCGCACAGCGCTATTGGCAGAATACGAAGCACAATTTCTCGGCGACAAATTGGCCATGGACAAGTGGTTCGCCCTGCAGGCCAGCAGCCCTAGGAAGTCGGTGTGTGATGACATTGGTAGGTTACGTGCCCGAGCCGATTTTGATATACGCAATCCCAATCGTGCGCGTGCGCTGATCGGTGCGTTTGCGTTCAATAACCCGGTTCAGTTTCACGCGACAGACGGAAAGGGTTACCAGCTTCTTGCGGATTTCATCGCTGAGTACGACGCGATTAACCCCCAGATCAGTGCCCGATTACTCGGTGCCTTGTCTGGGTGGCGGCGACACACCTCGACCCGACAAGATCACGCAAAAGCCGCGTTGGAACGGTTGCTGGCAGTAGAGGGTTTGTCCCGCGATTGCTGGGAAATTGCAAGCAAGGCGCTCACAAAAAACTGAATTATTCGCTTGTCGAGTCCGCGTTACAGACCATTTCCGCGACCATCATGTCGCCGACAACTTGCTTTGGTTTGTTGTTGTCGGACGCCCAAGCGATTTTCAATCCGCTCTCGCCGTTGGCATACCAGAGCTTTGGTGTGAATGAGGCGTGCGGCTGGGCGAGGTAGCCGCGTTTAGAGTTGCCAAGGCCTGGATTGGCTGCCAGGTCCCAGCCGACCCAGGCGACTCGATCGGTGTGGGTACCGCCAAGGTCAACCATGAGCAATGGACTGCGTTGTGCGTCGGGCGCATCGGCCTTGGTGCCGCCTTGATAAAAGCTCACAACAACCCGGCTGTCGTTGGGCGAAGCTGACACATGCGCTGCCGGAATACCGTTTGGAAATCGCTGTTTAAAACTCAGACGTTCTCGCCACTCGAGCGTGTCAAGGTCTATGGTGTACAAGCCTTGCTCCAGGCCGCCAACGTGAGACCGCAAGCCCTTCCAGCCCTTGGGCGGTTGAGATCCGACGAGCACCAAGATGTCTCGCCCGCGGTCGTCGCGCAAGTAGTCGACATGGGCAGACCTTCCCATTGCCAACCGTCCACCGTCTGTTTCAAATTTGTCGGTCGCAAATACCCGCACTTGCTTTGTGCGTTTGTCGCGCGCGAATGTGGTGCCGTAGAGGCCGTCGAAATTGCCCAGGATCACAATGTGTCGACCCGAGGGGGACAGCGCCTGCCAGTCCATTTTGGCCTGCCCAGCCATGCCCGGAAATCGAGCGTGCGTGATGTAATCGCCGCTGCGCGGATTGAACACCACGACTATGGCGTCTGAGCCCAACGTGAATTTTGTCACCATGCGGTCGCCGGCGGCGGACATTGCCCCCTGGCCAAAGTTGCCCTCTAATGCAAGGGTGTCATTGACTCCAAGCCATTGCGCGACGGTTGCGGTGTCTACGACGGTCTCGTGGGTGTCTAGAGCCACATCGTACCGCGCGACAACGCCGCGCCCAGGTGCGACGTAGTAGGCGGTGTTGTCATCCTCTGGGTCCCATTGCCAGTCGTCCATGCGGTGCTCACGCGTGATCGCACGCACGACGGTGTACTGCATGCCATCAAACAACACCCGTTGTTTGGCGCCGTGGCTGATCAGCCATCGCCCTTTGGCTGAAAAAGCACTGTGTTGGCTGTACTCGTGCCGACTGTTCAGTGACTCAGGCCGAATGCCCGCCGCTTTGAGTTGTGCTTGATCGGTAATTTGCCGAGCACGCATGTGATGGCCGTCGCTCAGTGTGGGGTGCTGCCAGGTGTCGGTTTTGTCGAGTGTCAGCTGGGTTGCCGGCTCTGGACCCCATGCGATTGCCAGTGATGGCGGTATGGGCTCAAATGTGGGCTCGCAGGCGGCGTAGACAACACTTGGTAACAGCCAAAACAGCATTGCCAGAGTTTTACGACACACAGCGTTCCAATGCCATCAGGCGTTTTTCAAATCGTGAGGCTGAGACTTTCTCGATGGTGCCAAGTTCCTGTGCAAACAACGAGATGCGCAGCTCCTCACACATCCAACGCAGCGCGAGCCACTGTGTGTCGAAATCGGGATCGTCATCGAGTGACGTGGGCAGCGCCTTAAAGCGCTCCCACAATGGCATAAATTCGCCACGCAGCGCACGGTCCTTGTCTGGCGCACGGTCAATGCCGTCGAGCCGACGGCCGATTGCCTTGAAATAGACAGGCATACGGGTGAGCCGCTCGGTTGGCGTGGCGGAAAGCATGCCGGGGTAAATCATGTGATTGATTTGATCCTGTATATCCGCAACTGCCTCAACCCAGGCAAGAGAAGAATGGTTGCGAATGCGATGTTCAACTGTATTGCACGCATCGAGTGCTGCTGCGAGGCGCTCGCAAAGGGAATTGGCGATCGCTTGCAACTCAGCTTTGCCGCCGCTGAGCGCATTGAGAAAGGCTTCTCGTGTGCGCGCCGGCGTGCGTCCATGTAAAAACGCGCTGTCCAAGGCGCAATTTGCGAGGTCGGCTTTGAGTTCCTCGACCGTGCCGCGCCCTGCAAAGCGTAGTGCGAGGCCGTCGAGTTGTTTGAGTTGTTTGTTGAGATAGCGCAATTCATCGCGCAATTGCAATGCGTACAAACGGCGCAAACCGAGCGCGTGTTGTTTGCGCGCAAGCGTTTCTGTGCCGTAAACCCGTATCGCAACGCTGTCCCCGTGGTCAACTAGGGCCGGATACCCTGGCAAGGTGATGCCGCCTTGAGAGACATCGATTTGCGCAGGCAAATCTCCAAATCGCCAGTCGAGCAATCCGTCGCGTTCCAAGCTGTTGTCTGGCGCCTCGGACAGGCTCGCTTCGACCTGACCCTCGAAGGTTTTTTGTAAAGCGTTGAGGTCGCGTCCCTGGCCTATCACGCTGCCTTCACTGTCGAGCACTTCAAAATGCATAGTCAAGTGCGGCGCCAAGGTGCTTGGGTTCCAGTCGGACATCGCAACGCTCACGCCTTTGAGCGCCATGAGTTCAGCGGTGAGTGTGCGCGTGAGTGACAGGTTGGATGGCGCAATTCGAGCGAAAAGTGCCTTGGCGACATCTGGCACTGGCACAACTTGCTTGCGACAGGCTTTGGGCAAGGACCTGAGTAAGGATTCAATTTTCTCCAGCAACAAGCCCGGTACCACGTAGTCAAAGCGCGCAGCGCTTAACCGATTGAGTAATGCCAGTGGGATGCTCAGTGTGACGCCGTCGTCTGGTGCACCCGGCGAGAAGTGGTATCGCAAGGGCAGGGCGGCACCGGCAATTTCCACAAAATCGGGAAAGCTCTCATGGTGCGCCGGTCCAGATTCAACTTGTGTGATGTCTTCTCTATCGAAAAACAGCAACTTCGGCGTCTGCGCCTCTGCGCGCTTTCGCCACTTTTCAAATGCGGGCAGGCTGTGGATGCCATCGGGGACGCGCGCTTCGTAGAACGCGGCCATGTCTTCGGGCTCAACCAAAATGTCGCGGCGGCGCGTTTTGTTTTCAAGCTGTTGCACCTCGTCTACAAGCTTGAGGTTGTGCGCGAGAAACCCGGCGCGGGTGTTTATTTCACCAGTCACCAAGGCGTCACGTATGAAAATGTCACGCGAGCCCGCGGGATCGATAGGCCCGTAGTTGACGCGCTTTTTAGGGTTGATGATCAAGCCGTACAGTGTGACCTTGGCATAGGCGCCAACTTGGCCGCGCTTGCGTTGCCAGCGAGGATCGAAATAGGTCTGCTTGACCAAATGCGGTGCCAAACCCTCAAGCCACGCGGGGTCGATGGGTGCCGCGCAGCGAGCGAAAACGCGGCTGGTTTCGACTATCTCTGCGGCAACAATCCAGTTGGGAGCGCGTCGTTTGAGAGTGGATCCTGGGAACACTTGCAACTGTCGGCCGCGCGCGCCGGCGTAATCGCCTTTGTCCGTCTTGCGCGCTATGTGTGACAGCAGGCCGCTCAACACGGCGCGATGGACGTTGTCCATCGGTGCCTCTTGCTCGTTGGTGTGGAATTTGAGCGAACGGCATGCTTCAACCAGTTGATGTCGAATGTCCGCCCATTCGCGCAGGCGCACATCGCTGAGGAATTGCTTGCGGCACCACTTCTTGAAGCCGCTGTTAGAGAGGTCTTTACGCTGCACTTGAACCAGGGCATGAAGGTTGGTGAAGCTCAAGAAGTCTGAGGTGTCATGGCGGTGTTCGGCGTGGGCTTGATCGGCTGCGCTCTGGGCAGCCAAGGGTCGCTCACGGGGGTCTTGGACTGAGAGTGCAGAGACTATGGTCAACGCCTCACTCAGGCAGCTTTCCTGTTGAGCCGCAATCAGGATGCGAGCGAGCCTAGGGTCTACAGGCAGGCGCGCCATTTGTTGACCAGTGGGCGTTAATTCCCGTTTTGCATTGACGGCGCCGAGCTCGTGCAACAGCAGGTAACCGTCGTTGATGTACCGTCGCTCTGGCGGTTCGACAAAAGGGAAATCCTCAACCGCACCCAAGCGCAGGGCCGCCATGCGCAAAATGACTGACGCGAGATTCGTTCTTAGAATTTCTGGATCGGTGAAGGGTGGTCGCTGATTGAAATCATCTTCACTGTAGAGTCGGATCGCGATGCCCGGTGCCTCGCGACCACAGCGGCCAGAGCGTTGGTTTGCCGAGGCTTGGGAAATCGGTTCTATTGGCAAACGTTGCAGTTTTGAGGCTGCTGAGTAGCGTGAAATTCGGGCAGTACCGGTGTCGATGACAGCGCGAATGCCCGGCACAGTCAATGAGGTTTCTGCAACATTTGTCGCCAACACAACACGGCGGGTACCGCTGCGTTTGAACACGCGCTTTTGTTCAGCATTCGACAGTCGACCAAACAACGGCAAAATTTCCAAGCCGCGCAGGCGTTTTGATTGCGCTGCGTGCTTGCTCAATGCGGCAGTCGCTTCTCGAATGTCGCGCTCGCCTGGCAAAAAAACAAGGATGTCCCCATCGGCGTCTGTGAAGAGTTCCTCCGTTGCACTGATCAACGCGTCATTGGGGTCGATTTCCGTGCCCGTTTCGGTATCCAGAGGTGGTCTGTATCGCAGCTCGACCGGGTAAGTGCGGCCCTCGACGCGGACAATGGGAGCCGCTGCACCGTCGTGTTGAAAATGCTTGGCAAACCGTTCTGGGTCGATGGTGGCGGACGTGATGATCAACTTGAGGTCGCGCCGGCGCGGTAACAGTTGCGCTAGGTATCCGAGCAAAAAATCAATGTTCAACGAGCGCTCGTGCGCTTCGTCAATGATCAATGTGTCGTAGCGGTTAAGCCAAGGGTCACGTTGAATTTCGGCGAGCAAGATGCCATCTGTCATGAGCTTAATGCGGGCCGTGTCGGCGACGTTGCCCGAGAATCGCACGGTGTGACCTACCACGACCCCGGGCTCTGTTTGCAATTCCTGGGCAATGCGATCCGCTACGCTTCGGGCGGCGATGCGGCGTGGTTGTGTATGGCCGATCAAGCCGTGCGTGCCGCGCCCGAGCTCGAGACACAGCTTTGGCAGCTGCGTGGTCTTACCTGAACCGGTGTCCCCACACACAACGACCACTTGGTGCGTGGCGATGGCATCGCTCAGTGCCTGTCGCGCCGCTGAAACCGGCAGAGATTCGGGGTAACTCAGTGACATCAGCTGCGTGCGTCGCGCGTTGACTTGTGCGACGGAGGCATCGATACGGGCGGCGAATTCAGCGAGCTCGACGCCAGTGTCATTGCCTTTGGCAGCGGAAGCCGCAAGCTCGCGCAGTCGTCGTTTCAGTCGATGGCGATCCTGGAGCAAGCTGTCTTTCAGCGCGTCTTGCAGGGACTGTGTGTCTAGGGCGGTCACGTGTTCAGTGTAATGGATGTGGATTCAAGCAGCTGGCGCTGTGCATTCTGTGTTCAATCTGCTGTGCTTGTGTGAGGTTAAACGTTGGTGGGTCGGGCCACGCCAGGTTTGCACGCAGTATGAATCGATGTCGCGAGATGCTGGCAGGTATTTCTGACAACCACTGGCGCGGCAAGCTTAGCTTGGCGTTCAACATCGTGGTGAGCGTGTTGGTGATTCGCATTGCGCTTAGTGAAGTTCAATCACCGGCACCCGTCGCGGCGTTGCCGCTGGTCGTGGTGATCAGCGTGAGCCTTCTCATCTGGCAGGTTGTCGGCGGGTGGCGGGCAATCGAGTCGCACACACGAACGGTTGGTAACATGGCTACGGTGTGGGCAGGCTTCGCCGCCATCGTGATTGCACTGGCGCTGACCGTGATGCAAATCTTGGGTGCGCTAGTGCGCCGAGCCGCCATCCCCGCTGAGCGCTACGCTGAATTCACCTTGCGTATGACCTCGCAGACGGCGTGGCCACGATTGTGTGTACTGTGGAGTGTCCGTACCACACAGCGTTGACGACCTTGATCGATGCTGGCAACCCCGTGAGCGGGTGGTACTCGATAGCGAGGGCGGGCTCGTCATGGCGGCCCGCTAGATTGCAGATCTCATCATAAATCACAAGCTTGATACCACGTCGAGACGCGGTGTTGTTCGGCGTGTGCGTTGATAATTCTAGGCGGCGGCAACCGCACGCTCTCAGACGGGGCCTCGCTTGGATTTCATCAGTACGCATTGAAATCAATGATTCGCATAACAGGAATCGACATCGCTGGAGAACTGGACAAAGACCGTCGCTATCTCGCCAGTCGCGGGGTCAGTGCAGCGTTTATCGTTGAGGCGTTTCAGTCTGGTACAGACAGCATGTGGATGCTGGAGCAGGACGCCTTGCGCCGAGCGGGCGTGCTGCGCACCCTTGATCGCGACGGTCAAATGGCCATCAACAGGGAACGATTCACCGCTTTGACAGTCCCTGTGGAAGGAAGTCGCGTGTGAGGCGCGCAACAAATGGCACATTACGGAGAATAGGGTCATGCGATTCTGGATTCCGCTGCTGATGTTGTTCGGGGTGTCATTCTCGGTGCATGCGCAAGCGCTGCCGCAGCCGACCACGGTCATTACAGCGCAAATTGACGCCTTTAAGGCGAATGATCTCGACCGCGCTTTTTCCTACGCGTCGCCCACCATCAAGCGGATGTTCGGATCGGCTGAGCGGTTTGGCCGGATGGTCAAACAGAGCTACCCCATGGTGTGGCGACCAGAGCGGGTACGTTTCGGGGTGTTCACGGACCGCAGCGGACAGCCCGTGCAAACCGTGTTTTTCACTGACAAAACGGGCAGCGTCTTCGAAGCGCACTACCACATGCTCGCGACGGATTCGGGCTGGCAGATCAACGGGGTGTTCGTGCGTCAGGCAGGTGTTGGTGCCTGAGGTTACAAAGCCCGCAGCGGGCGGGCTCTGTAGGTGTTCCACTCAGCTCATGTGGAAGAAGCAGAGCTTGTTGCCGTCCGGGTCTTTCACGTAGGCGCCGTAGAAAAAGTCGAAGCGTTGGCCGGGTGCCCCTTCATCGGTTGCGCCGAGCTCAATGGCCTTGTTATAGAGCGCGGCGGCACCCTCGGGTGAGCCACCCGGAATCGCGACCATCTGCCCGTTGCCGCAGCTTTGGGGCTCGCCGTTTGCCGGGCTGCAGACAGCAAGCATGGCACCTGGCGCGTCGGTGCCATAGAACGTGATGCGGTCCAGGCCCATTTTCTGTTTGCCGCCAACCAGGGCCAACAGTTCATCGTAGAAGGCCAGCGATTTGTCCAAATCCTTGGCGCCAATTGTTGCGTATCCAATCACGGTGTGAACTCCAGTTCTTGTCAGAGATGTGTTTGCATGGGATGCGTGCCCGCACAGCAGAGTCCATCCGGTGTGCCCGGGTGGGCTCTTGATAGTGAATTGTGTTTGCGTATTACAAGCCGCGTAGATGCCCGGTCTTGATCCAGACGCGTGCGCCGCTCGGCCCGGCGGTGGCAATCAGTTCGCTGTCGGTCGGCTGGCGCAGCCAGGAGTGCACACGCAGCGGGTCGCCACTTTCGCTGAGTTCGCCCTCAAGCACGAAGAGCTCCGCACCTCCTTCGGCATCAACCCGCACCGTTGCACCGGGCTCCCAGTGCTCGAAGCGCACATCTTCATACGCGTCTTTGTACAAGGGTGATACGTTTGCACCGGGTCGGCCTCGGTCCGGCACCGCGCCGAGTGTGTGTCGGTTGGCGTGAACAAAAGTCCGGTCGTCGGGTTGGAACTGGCACAACTTCACGAAAATTGTGCAACCGGGCTTTGAGCCTGGGGTGTGTTTTGATTGCGGTGGGTTGCGGATGTAACTGCCTTCTGGCCAATCGCCGTAGTCATCCTCGAAGACGCCATCGAGAACGATGAACTCTTCCCCACCGGTGTGGACGTGGGATGAGAACGCACTGCCGGGCGCGTAGCGCACAATGGTCGTGACGCGGTCTGCCTCTGCGTCCACACGATCCAGCCGGCGGCGGTCGACGCCGGGCATGGGGGAGTCCTCCCATTTGATGTCGTCTGCGTGCAACAACACGCGCTTTGAAAAGTCGGCGTTCACGTCCATGGCGTCGTCCTGTTTGCGAATACGAGGGTATTCTATCTATCACTAGATAGATTGCAAGCCCAAATGATGTGAACTTGGACCAACGGGCTGGCTGTGAAGATGCAGGTGGGTTTGTGAGAAGCCGCCTAGGTGCGGTCTTCAAAGCGCAACAGATTGGCGAGTACGGTGCGCTGAGCGGCGAGGTGCTCGGTGCTGCCGTGTACGCGGCCGACGATCAGCGCCCCCTCGACGCCGGAGACCATGACCTTGGCCAACTGGTGCGGCTCGAGTGATGTGCTGAGCTCAGCTTGATGCGCCGCGATCTCACGCGCCAACCAGTCTTCCATGTCGGCAAAAAAGCGTTTTAGGGCGTACCGGTTCTCAGCGCTCAGAGATTCCAGTTCCGCGGCCAACATACCGCACAAGCACACACTGTCTGATGACGCGACAGACTCGATCACGTCCATGAAACGCGAAAGCTTGCGCATCAGAGATCCGCCGCCTGCGGAGATGGTTTCCAGCTGCGACGTGAAGGCGGCGCTGTATTGTTCGATTAACGCTTGCGCGAGGTCGGCTTTTTCCGGGAAGTGGTAGTGAACGCTCGAAGACTTGATCCCCACTTCGTCAGCCAAGGTGCGAAAGCTCAGACCCCTGAGACCGGCTTTTTGAACCTTGGATAGCGCGATCTTGGTCAATTTTTGGCGGTTATCTGCCACGTGTCGGTACTCGGATGCATTGGGAGGGGGTCTGGCTGAGGATACCCCTATCTACAGATAGATGCGGGCTGCTGTGCCCGGTTTCAATTGAGGTGCAGTGCCGGCATGAGTTGATCGATAACACGGTTTGCTGTGTCCAGACGAGTCGAATCATCTTGGATCTGATTGAGAGGCCCGTCAGTGAACAGCACCGCCAAACCGTGCAAAGTGGACCACACCAGAAGCTCTTGCTCACTCAAGTTTTCGGGGTCGCTGTCCTGGAGGGCATCACCGAAACCGGCGGTCAATTGGCGGGTCAAGGCGGCCGTGGCATCGCGGTAGGCCTCATCTGCAACGTATATGGTGTCTTCGCGCCACATGGCTCGAAACAGTGCTGGTTTTTCAATGGCGTACCCGACGTAGGCCAGTGCGATCTGGCGGAAACCGACGTTTTCAGCAGCAGCCGTGGCCAGAACGGCTGACAGCTGTTGCAGCGCACGAGCGGCGAATGCCGTGAGCAGGGCGCGCTTGTCTGGGTAGTGTCGAAAAGCGGACGATGGCGACACCCCGATTTGCTTGGCGCAGGCGCGCAAGCTCACGGCGTCCAGTCCGAATCGGGTGGCAAGGTCTTCGACCGCGTCGAGCAGAGACTCGGCGAGGTTGCCGTGGTGGTAGGTGTCACGGGTCTTTTTCATGGGTCCATGTTAACAGCGTTCACTTTTTTCGTGCTACCCCTTGATTTTCGGCCCGCCTGGTCGTAATCTTATGTGAACGGTGTTTACATCAACCCTGAATGGAGCCGCCCGTAAACATCGAAGGGCACCGCTTCACTCACATGAGGACCACGACATGACCTTCACGCACGCTCAACGG